>CACZYK010000014.1 GCA_902785295.1 uncultured Clostridium sp. | reverse complement strand
TCGGTTCCCCTATGCTCGCCTATTCTTCTATATGCCCCCCTATTGATTGAAGATTGCCTTCTTCATCAAAGTAATAGTTATTTCTAGTGCATTGTCCTTTAGTGTGTTCTTTCTCATGACATTCTTTACATAAACCTTCAAGATTATCTTCACCTAGTGTTATGTTCTTGTCATTTATGTTTGATTCATTTAGATATATCTTATGATGTACTATTCCTGTTCTTCTTTGACCTTTAGGAATGTATTTTGATATACCATCTACATATACAGGTCTATGACATCTATTACATAGTAGGTTTTGCTTTAACCATATTGTCTTTCTTACATCCTGCCATGCCTTGCTATTGTAGAAGTCTTTTCTTATGCCGTAGCTCATTCTTATTTCTTTCTTTTTGTTACTTTGTTTGTAGGAGCTATTGCTTTTTCTTCTTCTTTTATTGGTTCGATTACCTTTACATATACTCTATTAGCATCGTTATCTCCTAGTAGTACATGTAGTCTTTCTTGAGTTACTATGAATTGTTCTCCTGCTTTTGGTATTCTTTTTAGTACATTGTCTGTTACATTATACTTTTCGTATGTGTCTAGTGCTTCTACTTTTACTTTCATTTTCTTATCCTCCTCATATGTGCTTTTATTATTAACAAGTATCTTATCCCATTCATCTTTTGGTGGAGTGTATTCAAATGGATCCACCTTCTTTTCGAAGATAAGTCTTGCTATTTCATCTACATTCTCGCAATTCCAGTCCAACACGATTCTTTCATTATCTGTTACTGGCATTTCTTTATATACACTCAATGGTGTTGTTATTATTGGTACACCATATCCATTTGCTTCATTTGTTGTATAGCAATATGTTTCCATGTCATTACTTAACTGTGCTACCCAGTCAGCCATTGCTATGTATGGTCTTACATCTACTCTAGGTTTCATATATACTGCATTAGGTGAGTTTAATGCTATGTTTGTTTTGTTAGTAAATATTAACCATAGATATTGCCTATCATGTTTCTCACAATATTTGTCTAGTGCTTCTATTAGTTTCTTTGTTCTTTCTCCACCTTTTACTTTATCATCCAGTCTACATGCACTTACTATTATTGGTACTTTCTTTACTGGTTCTAGTGTTAGTGGATTATAGCACTTCCTTGTTTTTATGTTTAGTCCTAGTTTCTTGCCATATTCATCTAGCTTATTTGCTGAGAATTGGCTTACACCTATAAATCCTGTTAATTTAGGATTCTCAATAGGTGGTTTATATCCTATTTCTTCATAATTCGCATGTGACACGAATATGTATTCTTCAGCTTCTATATCATTTATCATGTCTATATTAAAATTAAAAAATGCTTTTTTGCATTTTACTATTTCTCCAGGTTTTCTTTTTAAACATCTTACATATTGTCTTAATCTTTTCAGCTGCTGCTGATCTGCTTCATCAAAAAATACAGTTATATCGTAATCCTTATATTTCTTAGCTATTTCATATAGGAATTGTTCTGTTCCACCTATTTTGCATATTTTCTTGAAATAAAATATGTTGCTATACATAGTATTTCTCCTTTTTTAACCGAAGTACTTATTTATGTCATCCTGTGTCGCTTTTTGCTCATGTTCTTCAACATTTGATAATAAAATATTGATTAAACTTACAAAGCTCATTTTTGACATATCTTCCATTGATATATTTAATCTTTTTGCTAAGGCAACTACTTCAAATTCATCTACTGGCTCATTATTGTTTGTTCTAGTCTTAATTGTTTTGTAATTGCCTTGATAAGGGTGAACATGCTAATTCTAATACTTCTTGAATCCATTTTGTGTCATCATATATGCTTTCGATTCCACTTAGGAATTCTTCATATTTTGATGCTTGATTTTTATCGGCTTCTCTTGCCATTATATAAGCCATCTTTAGTAATAATTCGCTTACATTGTCTAATGCATCAATGCTTTTAGTTATATCTTCTCCTATGTCTTTTAATTCAGTTAGTTTTTGTAAATCCGTTAAGAAACTTCTTCCTGTTTCATCTCTATAACTGAATTGTGTTAAAGCACTCGCTTTCATTCTGTAATCTTTGTTAGATATTCTTATTATCTTTTCCATTTCTTCTTCCTCCTGAACTCATAATCAAACCCTCCAAATGTAATAATTGAGTTCCCACATTTCCCATTAATAACTACCCAATAAAAAAGAGCATTAGCTTCCGATTTCTAATACTCCCATAGTCCTAGGATGGCTTTTTTCCATCATAGTAATTATAACATATAAAATGTGCAATTTTGTGCAATCTTTATTTTTTGTATAGGTTATGACATTGTCTTATCGAATAGTGGGTTAATCTTGCTATTTTCTCCCATGAGTATCTTTCTACATCTCTATAGTATCTCACTAGATAATCTCCACCTGCTCTATTGATTCTTTCCATCTCATTTATTATGTATTTTTCTAATGCATTGATTTCTTTTTGAAGTGCAAATATCTTTTCATCGAACTTTTGATCCTTGATTATATAGTGTGTGTATTTATCGCTTATTCTGAATCCATCGCTTTTGCCTTCTATTACTTCCTTCATTATTGGGCTTTTTGGTTGAGTTCTAATAAAATTGATTTCTTTTTGTTCTAGATATAACTCTAATTCATTTACAAGTTGTTCCCTTTGTATTTTAGCTTTACTTATATTTAAATGTTCCATTATACCTCCTATTCATTCTCTATAAAATCAAATATTGTAGTTTGTATACTGGTTTCAATTCCTAGCACTTCATAGCTTTCTTTAAAATATTTGCATACAAACTTCCTTTGACTTTCACTTATTAATTCTAATTCCTTTTGTGTATCACCTTTATAATGTCCGTATGGGCATCCCATACATCCTGTTCTTTCAATATGTTTGTATACTTCTGGTATTTCTATATTGTATCTTTTGTATATTTCATTTTCTATTTCATCGTTCATATCAAATATAGGTGTGAAAGTTCCTTTTTTTTGTAGACATGTTTGATACTGGCTTTTTCTCATGATGCTTTCAGCACTTCTTATTCCTAATATTGGTTTTCTATGGTTTTCTTTTTCATATCTATGTGCTACTTCTTTTTTTAAGTAATAGCAACATTTGTTGCTGACTCTATGTAATCTTCCAGTTAATAACAGTTCTCTAGCTGTCTTATTTAATTTGAATGATGTATTATGTTCTTTTCCATCCCTTCCAATAAAAGTATGACCATATATCTTTTGCATTAAACTTTTTGTTCTTGCTCCTTTTTGATAACGATCTATGTATTCATCTTGAATTTTACTAAAACATGGCGATCCATATTTCTCTTTAATTTCCATTGGCTTTAATAGTGGCATTAGTACTACATCGCTATTCTTAAGTATTCTATCTCTTATTTCGTGATGTTCCATAAATGTGTTAATTCCAACTATTTGTATTTTATTATCTTGGAACACTTCTTTAATTAACCAGTATATCAAATGGCTGTCTTTACCTCCTGAATATGATAAATAGTATTCATCAAAGTCTATCTTTTCTTTAAACCTTTGTATTAGCTTTATCAAATAATTATCTACTTCATCGGTATTCTTTAATAGTTCCATTTTTTTATCTATGTCGATTTTGCTGCTGTTTAGACTTTGAAGTTGTTTTAAAGTTAGCATTCTTTATCTCCTAATATTTTTGTTATATGCCAATTATTTAATTGAAATATTTCAGGATAATAGCAAAATGTATCAGCAACCCATACTCCTTTTGTGATTCCATTTGTTTCCACTTTATACCAATCTTTTAATTCTTCTATATAAATTAAATCTCCTACTTTAAAATTACTATTTAAACCTAACCAATCTTCATCACACATTTTTATCATCTCCTAATAATTCTAAAAGTTTTTTTATGTCTTTTATTAATATGTTCATTTCTTCATTAAATTCAGTAAAATTTTTACTTTCATCATAAGTAATCCAATATCTATATATAAATTCTCTTGCTTTCTTTTTATCTTCTTTTAGTTTTTTTATTACATAACAAGCATCTTTTAAATCTTGTTTTAGTTGTTTGTTTTCTTGTTGTAGTTCTTTATTCAATTCTATTAGCATTCTTCTGTGTTTATCTAATTCTTCTTTATTCATTCATTATCACCTATTAAATTCTTTAGTATTTCTTCTAGCACATTTACTACTATGCTATTCCCTGCTTGTTTGTATAACTGTGCATTTGAGTTTACCTTTTGTGCCTTTTCAAAATCTTCATCATCAAATCCCATTAATCTCCAGCACTCTTTTGGTGTTAGCTTTCTTATTCTTAAATCATTCATTACTACTCCATGCCCTTCGCCACCAGTACAGTCTAATGTCTGTATGGATTCTTTTTGTACATTTCCACGATGGTATTTCATTCTACTTGATATGTCTATTCCATCTCCTGGTTCTGCTTCTAGGTATCCTTTTTTGGTATTATTCTTTATTAAAACCTTTACTTCACTTCCAGTATTTAATGATCCTACTAGTTTGTCATCCTTCCATGCTCTACAATTCATCTGGATATCTTTACCATTTTCCCATTCTATGTAGTTATCTGTATCTTTTGTCACGACTCCCAGACAATCACATCTTGTATCTAGAGTTGGAGATATGTTGTTTGTTTCTATGTTTCGATTTTCCCACTCTTTCATTCTGCTAGATGAATAACTATGTCTTATTACATCATTTTCTTTTACTCGATTTTCTTCTATAAGCTTATCGCATAGTTGTTCTTTCATGTTTCTAGTGTCTTTTATAAAGTTGCATGTTGCTTTATTACCTTCAGTTGTTATTATCATATTTGCTACATCTTTATTCTCTTTGTTTATGTTTTGCAAAAATCTTTCCCTTCTTGGGTATGTTCCTGTGCCATCACTCATAAAGCATTTAACCATTTTGTCGCTTAAATAGTATTTTTCATCTACTTGATCCTCTAGCATATCTTTTAGTTTTAGTTTTAGTTCTTGCTTTTGTGGGAACTCAAATGTCTGATTTAAATCTTTTCTTATTGATATTGTGAATACTCTTTCTCTATTTTGTGGTATTCCATAGTCTTTTGCATTTAGCACTTGACCATAGTTTGTATATCCTAATTCAGTCATTTTATTGCAATAGTTATCATAGTTATGTTTATGTTTCTTTGATATAACATTTTTTACATTTTCCCATATTACATATTTTGGTTTTAGTTTCTCTACTATTCGTATTGTTTCATACATTAGTGATGATCTGGTTCCTGATCCTTCATCTCCACCTGCTTGAAGTCCTGCTAGTGAGAAGTCCTGACATGGGCTTCCGTGCATTATTAAATCCACATCGATGTCTTTATCCCATTCGCATATGTCCTGTGGTTCAAAGTTTGTTCCATGCATCGCATTGAAACTTGCTACTGCATATTTATCTATTTCTACATAGTCAGCTATCTCGTAGTCTATCCCTAGTCTTTCTAGTGCTTTACTGCAAGCACCTATTCCACCGAATAGTTCTAATATCTTTATTTTTTTCATATTTCTCCCTTTTATATAAAGGGGCTATTTAAGGTGAGGTTCTTTAACTCCTTTCTTGCCCCTTTATTACTTATTCGTGTTCTCCTCGCATATACTTTGTTACTCTAGCACTCATTGGTTTTGATATCTTAGTTTTAATTGTACTTTTCATTTTTCCTGCTGGTAGTTTTCTTACTAAATATCTATCGCTTTTTAAATCTTTTATTTGTGCTTCATATTCTTCAATTTGTATTTGCTTAGATTTGTTTTCTAATTCTAAGTTAAATGCTTTATCTAGTAATACATCATTTGCTTCATCTAGTTCCTTTATTTTATTTAAATACTGTTTTATCGTTTTATCTGATGCATCTACTATTTCTTCTTGAGCTACGATCCTTATCTTTGTTTTTTCTAACTGTCTTTCTAGTCTATTCCTATCTCTTTTATAAATGTTGCTCAAATCGGTTAAATCTTTTATCTCCCTTTTTGATTTTTCTATTTCTATGTTTAACCTGTTTATTTCTTCTTTGTAGTTAAGCATTTTAACTATTTCCCATTTTTTTATCTTCTTTACCCAATTCCCCCATATTACTTTTAGTTTTTTCATTTTTCATTTTCCTTTCATAATATGTGTGGCTGGAGTGCTACCAAAAGACTTATGAAAAATAGCATCCAACCGTAGATAGAAGGTTTAAGTCAGAGTGATTAAGTCTTTTTTTCTATATGGTTATTTAAAATGGTAAGTCGGCATCAGTTAGTACTATGTCTTTTTCTTCATAGTCAGTTGTATGTTTGATATCTTGTATTGGTTCTGATGCTGTTGGTTCTTCAGTTTTTTCTTCTTTTTTTACCTCGCCTGTTAGTTCAATTCTTTCAACTATTATTTCAGTTACATGTCTTTTATTCCCATCTTTGTCATCGTATGTTCTATTTTGTAGACTTCCTTCTATAATAACTGCTTTTCCTTTCTTTAAATATTTACTGAAGTTATCGTTTATATTCCAGTATACAAAGTTGAAGAAGTCGGTATCGTATTCTCCATCTTTGTTCTTAAATTTTCTATTTACTGCTACTGATCCTGAATACACTTGTTTTCCAGTGTCAGTGCTTCTTGTTTCTCCATCCTTTGTTAATCTTCCTGCTACTATTATTTTATTCATACTAATTTCATCCTTTCTATTTCGCTTTGAGTTAATGTTGGTATTCCCACATTCTCGCATTCTTGTATTATTCCATCTAGTAAATACTTCATTTCTAGTGTGTCATATTCACTTGATCCTTTATAAATTTTATAGTGTGTAAATTCTTTGTTGTTTACTATCCCTGTTCCTATTGCTTCAAAGTATTTGAAGTATCCTTTAGGATTTATCGTTGATAGCATACTTATTATTTCGCTTTGTCCATATGCCTTTAGCATTTTCATATACATTTCTTCTTTTGATATCCCCATCTTATTTGCTAGTTCATTTATCAGCTTCCATGCATATGCATTTTGGCTAAGCGACCTTTTTTGTTTATATTCTTTTATTTCAAATATCTTATCTTTTTCTTGATTGTATAACCATTGGATTATTTGAAGTGGATTCCCTGTCATATTTCCTCATAGTGTTCACAATATAATTCTCGCCATCTATCATATGCATCTGGATCATCTTCATCTGGTTTTTGTTTTAAAACTTTTATTTCTTCTTCTAGCATGTCTACTTTATCTAGTGTATCTTCTAGTATTCTTGTTAATGTTTCTACACTTATCATGTCTTTTTCTAACCTATTGGATAAGTCATAATTTCTTAAGTCTACAAGTACTTCATTCATTATTTCTCCTCCAACCATTTGACTACTTGTTCTAGTTCTTCAAATGTCATCTTTGATGATGGTTTACCAAAATGTTCTGATACTTCATTTGGTAGTATATTCTTTTCGCTTATTAGTTGCTTTATCTTTAGTGCTATATCTTTTGTATCAGTTTTGTTTGTTTTAGTTTCATCGTATTCAAATACAACCATTCTTTTTTTGTTGTTCTTTATCTTTAGTTTGTTTATTTCTCCATTATCGTTATATTCAATTTCTACTACTTCAAATCTGTCATAGCATGTCCATTTATCTTTATCATTCTTTTCTATATTTGCACCCTTGCTGTCTATCCATATAAATGGTGATGTGTATAATTCTCTACCTATTCCCCAGTTGAAACATGCTCTTTTGAAGCTATCGCTTGCTAGTCCTTTTTCGGATTCACTGAAGCTTTCAGTTCCTGTATCTTCTTTTTCTACCCATTGGCTTTTATTGCTATCCCATATTGATACTATGCAGTTAGCATTATCTCTAGTATGTTTTCGCTGCCAGTTCATAGGACCTACTGTTTCATCTAAAATGCTTTGATCTACTCTTGCATCTTTGTATAAAAGTAGTGTTAATCCTTTTTCACTTATTGTATTAATTCTACAGTCTATTTCATTTGCTTTTAGTTTTCTGAATTTTTTATCGTTCATTATTCTTCATCTTCCTTTCTTTTGCTTGATAGAAATGACATTTTTTCTGCTACCACATCCATTTTGTATGTCTTTGTGCCATCTTCATTTTCTATCTCATTTGTTTGTAATCTTCCTTTGACTCCTACTATGTCACCTTTATGACAGTAGTCAGCTGTTGCATCTGCGATTCCGTTCCATAGAATGCATTTAATATAATCGTTTTCATATATTCCATCTATATTTTTGTATGGTCTAGGTACAATTACTGTTATTGTAGTTATTGTTTTTCCATCTTCAGTTTTTTCTTTTATAGGTTCTTCTAGCAACCTACCTGCTATTACTATTTGATTTAACATTCTTCTTCCTCTTTTCTCTTATTAATTTCTTTTTTAGTTCATTATGGAACTTTACTTTTTTGTTTTTGTAGTTAATCCTGCCACATATCCTGCATATGAGTCTTTCAGATGTAGTTATAAATGGCAGCTCATTTCCACAGTATCTACACTTGTTTGAATGTAGCCACTCCATTTCATCTTTTATCATTTTAGTTCTCCCTAAATTCTTTGATAAAATCTTGGAAGTCTTTAAATTCTTTTTTTGTTTCTTCATCTACTGGATCATTGACTATTTCTTTTTTTAACCATTCTGCTTTTATTGGTTTCTTTTTAGATAAGATTTTAGTTATATATCCTATTGGTTTATAACCTACATTTTTATATGCATTTATTATTTCTTCTTCAGTATTTGTTTTTAGTAATTCTTCTAGTTTTGTATATTCGAATGATGTTAGCATATTTGGTGCTATTATTTTTTGGATTTCATCATACATTTTCATCACCGAATATCTCCTTTAGTTCATCGTTGAATTGTTTTCCTTCTCTCATACTCTTATCTTTACTATTCTTATCTAATCTATTCTTATCTATACTATACTTATCTATACTGTGTATACATTTTGTATCCAAGTTGTATACATTGCCATTTTCTAGTGATAATTGTGATAGTTCTTTTTGGTAATTCGTAGGTGTCATTCTATCTTTTTGCAAGTAGTTGTTTAGCTTCCAGTGCTTTATTACTATGACTCCTGTATCAAATGGTATAATGTATTGTTTTGCTGCTAGAACTTTCAAGTCATCTTCTTTAGCACCTGCTAATTTCATTATTGATTTCCAGTTATTTATAAATCCATCATCATCGGCATTCATTGATAAGTGAAAGTATAGGCATTGTGAGCTCATTGGCATTTCTAAAAAGTCATCACTGTTTGTTATTTGCTTATTGAACATTCTTCTTTGTGCCATTTATTCTCCTTCTTTCAACCAGTATTTTTTATATTGAACCTTTTCTCCATATCTATTTACTGTTGATATCCATTCATCCAGGATATGGTATTCGATTCTTAATTGTCTTATGTATTCGCTTAGTCTTGTACATCCTAATTCGGTGAATGCTTCAAAAGTTGTTATTGAACCAAAATCCCTAATATACTTTAAAACTCTTTCTTTCATATATTCCTTTCTACCAAACCCCTATTGATTTTTTAATTCTCATTTGATATAATTCTTATATGAAAAGTTTGCTTATGAACTTTTCTTTTTTTATTTCCATTGTCTTATTGCATCTTCTCTAAATGCTTTGATTTCTTTGTAGCTTATTAGTACTATTACTAAGGCGAATGTTGTTAAGGTTGCTATGGCTAGCATTCTTACTTCAGTTGAGTATTTGAAGTATGCTATCCATGTGTATACTGTTTCGACTAGTAGCACTATTGTCATGATGTTTTCCCATTTCACTTTGAACATTTGCATGTTTTTGCACCTCCTTTGTGATATACTTTTTGTAGGTTCTGAGATATAAAAAATCAGAGTATTTGCTACTCTGATCCTATTAAAAAAACTAGGTTTTATCCTAGTTTATATCCTATTATACATAACATATATTATCGGAACTACTTCTAGGACTTCAGAATAGCAACTTTTTGTTGCATACATTGATTTTTTAGGTTTTTCTCTAACCTACTAAATCCATTGTACTATAGGTTTTTCAAAAAATCAACTTAATTTTGTCAATTTGTCACTATGTGTGAAGGTGGTGTTTATGAGTAAAATACATAGACTTGAGAAGATGAGATTCTCTATTCTAACTGATGATCTAAGCCATTGCTTTATTTGTGGATCAACCAAACATTCGATTCATGAGATATACTTTGGCAAAAACCGTGTTAACTCTATGAAGTGGGGTTGCTGTGTTCCCTTATGCTTTAATCATCATACTGGTTCTGACGGTGTACATAATGTTCCAGCACTTGATGATCTATTGAAGCAAATGTGTCAGTTAAAGTTTAAGGAAGTCTATCCTGATGTTGATTTCCTGTCTATTTTTCATAAAAATTATATTTAAAAAGAACTAATTAAAGTTCTTTTTTTATTTTACTATCCATAAATCTTCCACTACTCTATCGCTACAATCAAATGTATCTAGTATTCTTCCGTTCTTTATACATACCAAATGGTTGAATAAAGCACAAATAACCGTGTTATTTTTGTATTTTTGTGCCACTTGGTATACTTTATAGGGGAAATCATAAACTCGCCTAAAATGGGTGTTTAAATAGCCCCTAACGAAGTCTTTCTTATCAAGTAGTGTTCCTTTTGCCTGTGCAAGGTCGCTCAGTTCATCATAAACTGCATCCCAGCTTCTATTTGTTGCACACGATATTGCCCTAATTACACAGTCATCTTCATTTAATCCCAACGGATTCGCATTGTAAAAATCATACATTATCTCATTGAGTTTTGAAGTGCTGTCATTAACTCTTGCTTTTGTTGTGGTGTTTCGGCTTCTTCATATAATACTTTTATAAAATCTTCTAGTGATTTTATCATATAGTGGAATGACTTTTCTGATTCTTCTCCATGTCCGTATCTATTTCTAGTTTCTTGATATCTTCCATATTCTCCAGCCATTCTATCTAGTTCATCTTCACCCCTGTATTTTGTATCATATCCTTGTCTACCGTATCTACCTCTACCGTATTCTTCGTATGATCCATCACCATAGTTTCTATACATTTCTCTACCGTAAGAGTCATATCCTGCCCTTCTTCCATATTCTCCTTGATTCATGCTTTTTACCTCCTTTACATCTTTGTATATATCTACCAGTTTATATAAAAGTTCTACATTTTGTGTATTTAATCCTTCATCTAGTATTTTGTTAATACTTTCAGTCATCTTTTCTGTAACTCTATTTTCCATTATTTACCTCCTTCCTTAAAAGGTTAAGTATTTCTTCATTTTGAATTATTATTTTTTCAAAGTATTCTTTATCTTGTTTTTGTAATTCTTCCATTAAATCTTTGTTATTGTAATCTTGAAATAATATTTGCAAACTTAGGGCTTGTAATAATAAACCTAATTTGTCATATATATTATTCATTAACTATTACTTCTTGATATGTTAAATGTTGCATTAGTAATAATAGGTATTTCAGTTTCAATTGGAGTTGCTGGTGTCGATGGAGTTGGAACTGCTGGAACACTTGCTACTGTTATGCTAGATGTTCCACGAGGACAAATTCTCAACTTTTTATTGAATGAAATTGTTTCATAGTCATCTGCTGCTGCTAGTGTTACTGCTCTTACTGTATCTGGTATTAGTATTCCATCTTCGTATAGTCCAATTGCCACCACTCCTGCTGTTGCTGAGCTTACACTGGCACTAAAGTTCACATTATAGTATCCTGTGTATCCGTTACCAAATATTTTGAATATAGGATTGCCATCTTGATAGTCAAGCCATCCCCCATTGCAACAAAATGCACATCTTGTTCTTATATCTGTATCATCAAATACTATAGGGCTTTTATTACTTACTAATGGTGTTGGTTCATTTATTATTGTTTGTATCATTATGTTTCTCCTTTCTAAAAAAGAGAATAAGACTTGCTTATTCTCCATGAGTCGCTTTTTTATTAAAATTCGACTTATAATTGCAAGTTCCTGTAATCAGGTTAGTAGTGATCTACTTTATGCTATTAAAATAATTGATTTGTTGCGAAGTTTCCATTGCAACCACAACCATAACTTGGTTGGCATTGAAATACAGGTGTATTTCCATATACTGCTTGAGCTGGGATTGGGCATGCACGAAGTTCAGCTATTAATTGATTAGCAGTTGTAGCATTGTTAGCTCTTAATTCTGCTGTTTGTGCTACTTGACTTGCAGCTAAATCTTTCATTAAGACTTCTCTTTGTAAATCTACAATTTTTTCATTCTTTTGATCTAGTTCTAATTGACAAAGTTTGTCTAACACAGCTCTTGTATTATCAGTTGCATTTGTAATAATTCTTTGAGTTGAATCAGCTAATGCTGCTCTATCAGCACAATTTTCTGCAAGTACAGTTGCTGTTAGGTTAGCTGTTGCTAATCTATTTTCACAACAACAATTTGCTAATTGTTGGCTTAATGCAAAGTTTTGATTCATATTTGCCATTTGTCTATTAGCTGCTGCTATTTCAGCATTATATGCAGTAGTATTAATAGCACTTGTTATATCACCACAGCATGAACAAAGTTGATTTGATAAACTATTTACTGAATCTCTTATTCCCTCAATGTTATTGCTTAAATGTAATGAATTAAATCCATCACTTGTTTGACTCATAATGTCTTTTTGTCCATTACTTAACCAAGCATATCCGTTATCGAATCCACCATTACCACCGAAGAATCCATTGCCATTACCATTGTTCCCCCATATCAATGCTAATAGCACGATTAGCCATATTGCCGAATCTCCACCAAATCCACCAAATCCTGTTCCACCAAATCCACCCATTACTGGATATGGATATGCAAACCCTCCACCATTATTAGTGGCTAAGTCTATTGTTGGAACTATTCCTGTTGAATTTCCGTTCATAAATTCCTCCTTTCATAATATTTATATCAATTCTTTTGAGAATTAATACCACCCATCATAGAATCCCATTGTTGCTTCATTTGTGGATTAAAACCACTTGTTATTTTGTTTAGATATTCATTAGGATCCATTTTATTTTGTTTTGCTTCTTGATATTCTTTGAATGCCTGTGGGCTTATTCTCTTTAATTGGTTCTCCAGTTGTTTCATCATACCATTTGGTATTTGTTGTATCTTCTGATTCAACAACATTTGTAATATGTTCATCATACTTTTTCATCTCTTTCTTTAATTCATTAATTTCATTTTGTAATAGTTCTATTTGTATGTCTTTAGCATCTTTTGGAACTATTTCATTTAGTTCATATGTTTTTATTTCCCCTTTTGTGTTCTTGATCCATACCACACTCATGTCTTTACTAAAGTATGGAGTATCCCCTACTACCATTTCTTTTTGCACATCTTCTATTGAACTAGCATATTTAATTAAATCTCTATTGGTTGGTGCTAGTTGGAAGTTTTGTGTTAGATTTGTTGGCTGCGATATTGGTTGTTGCATTTGCATCTTGATTCTTTCTAGTTCTGCAATTTGATTGTTTACCCTGTCTAGGTTAGCTTGATTGTTATAATACTGTGTGTTATACATATTTCCTCCTAAAATAAAAGGAGTAATAATAGATAATGTGTATTTACACTAACAATTGGCTCATTGCCTTTTTGTGATTTTTTCATCTATTATTCCTCCTTTGTAATTTAATATTACTAATTAAAATAGATACTAATTGATACACTTTTTAAAGCAAAAAAAAAGAGGAACTCATTTATTGAGTTCCTTTATCTTTTTATTTACAATTTTTAATATTTTTCTTATACCAGCTTCACTATAATGATATTTAATTGATAAATTAATAGCCATTTTCTTTTCTATATAATATTCATAACATATATTATATTTCAAACTATTTTTATCTTCTACTTTAAGTATAGTTTCATCAAATAAATCTTTTGGCATTCCTCTATATAATGGTTTATACATTTTCTTTACCAATTTAGAAGTTACATATGATAATCCTACACCTAATAATATTGGCACAAATATACTTATATGTAATGGTAATGTTATTCTATTTAATACATAATATGTAATATTAGATACAACAAAACAATGTGCCATATTTTTTAAATGAAATGGTCTACCAAATGCTTTTTTAGATAACCAAAAAGAAGTTAATATAAAAATACATTCAATTAATGTATGATTCATTCTTGCTACAAATAATACTAATAAAACGGTTGATACATTCCATATCAAACTAAAAGCAAAATAAAGACTTATACTTATTTTGCTTTTCTTATCGAGTTGTTTGAAACTATGCAAGCTTTTCTGCAATTTTATCGGCAAGTTCTTTAAGTTTGCTTTCATCTGCAAATAAGAACCAACTTCCTGGAAATTCACCCATTTTTCTACACCTCCTTGTTTCTCTATTTTGTACCATATTATTAACATAATATAGTAATCTATATTCATTATTAGATTATATAAAATCTTATAATTTTGTATATCATAATCTCTTACTATACTACTTAAAAATTGAATAATAATATTAATAACAAATACTTTAATTATTCTAGTAATTTTTACTTTTTTAATTAAAAAATAAACAAATAATAACAACATATTAAAGATTTGATAAAATTGTTGGCAATTAAATAAAAACATTAAAATTGTTATTATTATATTAATTGTAGGTATTAAAACTGTTTCAAAATCAATTTTATATTTTTGTAATGTTATACTTTTAATTAAATGAAAGTTTACATATAACAAAAAATATTGTATGAAATAATCTATGGTGTATTTTGATATATAAAAATATATCTTCATCAATAAATCATTTGCATTAATTCCAAAATAATTTAATCCTACTAATTTTAGTATAAATGTTATTAGTAATACAAATAGATACACTTTAAGACTTGTAGATAAATATTTGTGATAATCTTTAAACATATAATTAGTTCCCCCTGTAAAAAATGTTTTATCAACACCTTTTTATTCTTTTAACTTATTATATATTTTATGATCTAAACTATTATTTTTTACTTTTCATTATTGATGAATACCATTTTAAATAATTATCTACCTTTTCATGCACATAACTATTTCCATTATTACTAAAGTATACATCAGATTCTTTAAGTATATTTTGTTTATTTTCTGGTATTCCACCTTCTATAACTCTTATTTTATCTTCTACTATTAATTGAAGAATTGATTGTTTAGCATTATGCATATAATTATATCTTTTTGCTATTATTGAAGTTATTATTGTAGTTAAAGAAGGAATTGCAACTGTTATTAAAGAGATTATAATTTGTTCTGTCATTTTTCCTCCTATTTTACTCTTAATTTTTGCCCTGCATAAATTTTATCTGCATCTTTAATTTTGTTCCATTTAGCAAGTTGAACAATTGTTGTTTTAAATTTTCTTGCTATTTTAGTAAGGGTATCACCCTTTTTAACTATATAGTATTCTTTGCCAGTTTTTATACTAAAATCACATGGATTTAATATAAATCCCTGCCATTCATAATTATCACCTAAATAATACTTTTTAGATTTAAGATATTTCTTCATATAAAATCTACTATGTTTGTAAGCACTATTAGAAGTTAATATATCATTATTAGAATATACTTTTTCAATAAAAGCAACATGACCAGCTAATTTGCCTTTACCTTTCCAACATACAATTGCACCTACTTTTGGTGTTTTGCTTCTTTTATATCCATCTTTCTTATATCCATAATAACTTTCAGCATTTCCTGTGCATAACTTATCATACTTTTTATAATTAGTTTGGTTTTGTGATTCAAGAAATCGACCGTGAACTAATCCACAGCAATTAAAAAGGCAAGAGTGAGTTTTTTTGTTGATTTCCTTTGCTCTGTCGTACCCACCCTTTCCTGCTTTTATATAAAACTTATTTGTTTCACTTGGTGCTTTTGTTCTTGGTTTAAATTCCATATTACTCACCTTCTGTATCAATACTTTCTAAATCTTCAGTATTAAAATTTGTTTGTTTTTCTTCTAGTTCAGGTAGACCTGCTAAACTTGTTAGTAAACTTAATATACCTGCTAATAAACTTGCAGATGCTACTACTCTCCAATCTACTTCACTAAACATTGTTGTTGTTCCTATTGTTGCAATTGCAGTTTGACATACAGTTTTTATTGCTCTGATGCCTGCTGCTTTAATCCATTCTTTCATAATTATTTATCCTCCTTACTCATTATGATTAAACACATAATTATTAAACCAAAAAATCCCCCTAACATTAATCCAAATAAAAAATCCATAAAACCTCCTAAACAATAATTATTCCTCTTATATTTATTGTATTACCACTACTTAGACTACTATCACTTGCATTTCTTAATGTAATTACTTGGTCTGTACCATATCCTGCTATCATAGGTCTATTACCATAATAACCCATAAGTTCACCTGGTACTTTTGGTGTAAATGATGTTATTTTCCCCACAAATACATCAGCACCACCATTGACTGTTCCTGTAGTTGTAAATGCTAAACTTAAAGCAACTGCATTTCCATATCTAGCATAAGTACCTGTGCAAGTTGAATTACCACTTGTTTTTGTTATTGATAATGAGCCAGTTGAAGTAGATAGTTTTGTTTGATATGTTGATGTAATTACATTACCACTCAAATCTCTCTCAGCATTTCCAGCAAAATTAATTCTTGTTCCTGCAACTTGTGTTAGACTTGCAGGAATAGAAGTTGTCCACTCACCATCATTTATTTCATAGTAACCAGGATGGTTTTTATCACAATCAGTAGTTCCTAATACTGTAATCATAGCAATATCATTATCACTATATTTCCAATATAAATAAACTTCAGTACCATCACTATTTCTTTGTAGTGAGTATGATGTATCACTAATAACACCTCCAACACTATCACTTCCATAATAATTAATTCTTCCATATACATTTGCTGCACTAACAGTACCTGTATTATTACCACAAGATACACATAAAATTCCACATCCTGAATGTCTAGATGCAACAGAGAAAGTAACCCTTCTATTTGTCCAAATACCTAAAGGAAATGTTGCAATTTTTCTGTATCCAGTTGTATTGCCATCTCCACCTGTTAAATATAAAGTTTTAAATCTTTTTGCAGTAATAGTTGCAGAAGAAGTGACATCTTTACTAGCATTTATATTTTCTTCAAAATTACTTTGTAATCCCACCTCTAACAATTCTTGACTAGCAGTAGCTTGACTTACTTTACCTATTGCCATTGATTTTCCACTTGCATTGAAGTTTAACAAATCAAATCCTGTGTCTAGTGTTTGTACATTTGTTGTTGTAGTAAAATAATCACTTATAACAAATTGAAGATTATAAGTGTTGGTTGTTGATAATTGAACCTTTGTTCCACTTCCCCTATTTGCTGCATATATTCCATCAGTATATAGCATCCCTGATTTTGTAATACTTTGTGTTGCTGATGCAACAGGTATTGTATTTGAATAGGTTGATGCACTACTTACCTTATATTTTATTGAATATGTTGATGCATTTGAATTGTAATTATTTAATGATGTAACTGAACCATTAAATGACACATAAACATATTCTCCATTATTATTTATATTGCCATTGGAATCACATCTTTGAACTTGAGCAACTGATATTGTTGGATTAGTATAATCAACAACATTAAATGTTTTTTGAACATTAGTTGATTGTTTGGCTCTACTATCAATTACATATGCAGTAATGATATTTGTTCCTGCAGTAGTTAATTTGTTTGTTGTAACTGATGCTGTATCATATGTATAACCATCAACCCATGATTTATATGCAACCATTGTTGATCCTTGATTTCCTGTTCCTGTAACAGTATAAGTTGCAGTTGATTTTCCTTTTACAAATAATCCCCAACTTGATGGTGCATCACCACCTATTGTTGGATTACCAATACTAGCACTAGGAACTAATGTTGATGGTATTGATGCCATTACTGAATACAAATATGTACCAACCAATGTCGTGCCATCTGATTTATAAGTATCACACTTTAAATCCATTCTTCCACTTGTACTAGCAGGTATTAATTGTGCTAGTGTAATTGGTGGTGCCCATGAATATGTGTCAGTTTGAAGATTTGTTGCAATAGTTGTGTAAGCACTTTGTGATTCAAACTTATATGATAATGTGTGTTTGAAACTTTGGTCGTATCTTGTGAAGTCTATTGTTTTTGCTGTTCCTAATATTAAAGTGCCTGAATATGATATTTTTGATGCTCTAGGTATATCACTTAATTTTAAATCTCCACTTGCTGTTGCTTTTCCTAATGAGTTATTTGCATCTTTAAAATAACCACTACATGATATTGTTTTACTTCCATCAGTATTGTGTTCAATTGTTCTTGTTCCACTTGCTAGTGTTATTGTTTTTGGTGTGCTTCCTGTAAAATCATATGCTCTAGTTGAATCTTTAACTACAACACCATCTATTGTTACCTTATATGGGTTGTTTGAGTTAGATGTATAATAACCACTACCACTTGATTTTGTTGCTGTTAATGTATAAGTTATTTGACTTGTATTATCAGTAATATTAACACTATCATGTACTTCTGAAACTGATAAGGTGATTGAATACCTATCATCACCACTCATTGTTTTTTTGAATGTTGCCATATAATTCACCTACCTAACTTTTCTAAAACCTAATGAACCATTTTCTCTAGGAATAAATGCAAAGTTTCCTAGATTTAATTTTGTAGCAGTAAACTCATCTTGCTTCCAATATGATATTGGAGTTGAACCATTGTATATAGTTACTTCATCATTATCTACTACTAATTTATATTGTGCATCCTGTTGTCCAAACTCAATAGTTCCCTCATCTTTATTAACATGAATATATGCACCATATTCATTAAGTATAATATCACTCAATCCTGTAATTCTATCAGCACTCATAGTTCCTGTTGTAATTCTATCAGCAACTATTTGACCATCAGCAGTCATTGCTGTTTGATAAGTTCCATTTATACCTGTAGAACTGAACCCTAATCCATTAAGATTCCATCTCCATACTTTTTGTGCAGTTGATGTGTCAGGTGTGTCCATAATGTATAAATCAGTTTGAGTTTTAACTACATAACCACCCATTGCACTATTTATTTGAGCAGTTGCATTATCTCTTGCACTTTGTAATATTGATGTAGGATTAATTTGTTCAACCTTTTGTGTATTCAAATTAATTGATGTTCCAATAGTTTTTTGAATAGTTCCTATTTCAAATTTATCAATGCTATCTGTTAATACATTGTATATTATTTTAACTATTCTAGTTGAATAGTTTTCTCCTAATATTTCAGCTATTACACTATCTCCCAAGTGTAATCTTTCTAATGCTTGATATTGTTTGTATTGATCTGTTTTTGATAATTCTATCCAGTCTATTTTTACATTAACTTGAGGTTCATCTACACCTGTATCGTATAATTGCTGTACTGCTTCTCTTAATGCTGTATATGCATCTTCTATATTAGTGTAGACACCTTCTTCTTCACTTTCTGGATCATATTTAATATTTTGGAATTCTACTTTAGTAATTCTTGGAGTTAAGTAATCACCTATATTTATACTATCAACATATATTTCAGGTAGCATTAACCCATCAAATCCTAAAGGTAGGATTCTTGTTACTACACTTGAATTATCAATTGTTATTTTTATCTCGTTAATGTTTTTGCCTATAACTAATCGTTCAGCATTGTTTGATCCTCTTTTTGACAATTGTTTTATAGTAAATCCATCTCTTTCAATATCTCCACCAAATAAGTTCAACATTGAGCTTTCAATATTTCCCATTATTGCTTCAATAGGATTCCTTCTAACATATCTTGCACTTGCACTTTCACTTATATCACTATAATATGTGAATTCAGTTTCAAAGTTTGTTTTTGAAAGTATCCAATTTCCGAAGCTTTGGCAAGTTAAATTTGTTGGAGATGTATCTAATAAAAAGTTATTCAATAAGTCATAAAATATATGTTGAGCATATACTTCTATCTTAGTAAAGTCTTTTGTAACCTTTTTTATTCTAAATGGTTGATATGATCCTCCATCTACCTTGCATTGAACTATGTTATCTTGTACTAAGTATTCACTCAATGCCCCATTCAACACATATGTAAATGATAAATAATAATCTCCATTTAATTCTTCTATTACATATCCATCTAAAACATCAGTTAGATATCCATAACCATTATTTGTAAAATCTGTTGTATCACTTGAATATATTCTCATTTAAACCACCTACAAATATGCTTTCTTATAACTTGCTGTCAAATTAGTAACTCCTGTTCCTTGATATGTATTTGTTCCATTTACAAAAAATGGAAATTTTCCACTCATTTCATTAGAAGCATTTAATCCATTTCTAGTTATTACTTTATTTTCACAATCTAATATATATGTTGCTGATGTTTCATTTAATGTAGAAAACTCTACACCATTTATTACTACATTCGCACCACCTGCTGCTGCTACTAATGTTAATGTTGGATTCATTTCAGCAGTTGCACCTGTGATTGTAAAGTTATTATTTATTGTTATTGTAGTTGGTGTTATATCATGTGCTATTGGATTAACCATAAATTGAACAACAAAAGACTTGAACATTTGCACTTTTTCAAATGGTATAGCATTGTTTACTATTGCAGTGTATTCTCGTACCCCATCAAATGAAAGAGTGCCATATCCATCTAAAAATGCTTTTATTTCATCAAAGTCAGCATTCTCTTTTGCATGACATTCAACTTGAACTGAAAAAGGTTCATAAGTACCTCTATCAATACTTAAGAACCCATTTCTACCTTCAACTGTATATGTTTCTATTCTTTTTTTTGCTTTTGATATAGTAGGTGTTTTTTCAACTACTATTCCTTTATTTTTAAAATCTATATTATTCCATTTGACCATTAGTTACCACCTCTCGCTAATGCACTGTTCTTTCTATAAAATTCAAGTTCTTCTGCTAATGCTTGAACATCTTGATTTCTTGTATTATTAAAGTTTTCTATTTGAATGATTAATGGGTTTGAGTTAGCTGTTGGATTTATTACTGGATTCAAGCTACTTTGTATTCCATTATTTAAATCAACCATAGCACCATTTACTTGTCTTATAGTATCTGGTATTCCTTTTTCAAATCCCATTGCAATTCCTGCTGTTAGTTGATTTCCTACTTCATTTGCCATCAACCTTGATGGAGATTTTATTCCAAAGAAGTCTTTAATTGAATTAGTGATTTTATTTCCTACTTTCTTAATTGTATCTTTGACAAGTGTTCCAAAGTCTAACATACCATTTAAGATTCCTTTTAATATATTTTTACCTAATTGTAGCCAATCAGTTTCTTTTATTACTTGTTTGAAGTTTTTAACCATTCCTGTAATTAATTTTGGAATTGCTAATACAAGTTCAGGTAATGCTTTTACCAATCCTTCAGCTAATGCAAGTATTAATTGTAATGCTGCTTTAATTAGTTTTGCTAACATTTCTGGTTTTGTTAAAGTTGCTTGTATTTTTAATATTATTTCTGGTATTTTTGCAAGTAATTTTGGCAATGCATCAATTAATCCCATTGCTAGTGCAAGAATTATATCTATTGCTGCATATATTATTTTGTCCAAATTATCTAGTAAAACATCTACTATCTTAAAGATACATTCAACTACTGCTGGAATTAATTCTGGTAGACTATCTGCAATTCCTGTTGCTAATGCCAACACCAAAGTTAATCCCATTTCTATAATTAAAGGTAAGTTTTCAGTAATAAATTTTACAAATTCATTTATTAGCATTGTAACTGTTTCTTTAAGTGATGTTGTATCTTTCCCAATATTTTTATATATAGATTTAATAAATTTGCCTAATGTATCTAATATTGTTGGCAATAATTCCCATAATAAATCAGTCAATATTGGGACTAAAGAAGTTATTACATCACCTAATCCACTAACTATACTAGGAAGTAATTTTTGAAATGCTGTTCCTACATTTATTAATACATTTGTTATTGTTTCAGTTAATGCTTCTGGACTACCACTACCATTTAAAAAGTTATCAAATGCAGCCTTCATTGATGTTATTGATCCACTTATTGTCTTTGTAGCTTCTTCAGCCGTTGTGCCTGTAACTCCTAATTCATTTTGAATAACATGTATTGCAGAGTATACATCACTCAAATTTTTAATGTTATACTTAACACCACTAATTTTTTGTGCATCTTTTAGCAGTCTTTCCATTTCAGTTTTAGTACCACCATAACCAAGTTTTAAGTTATCAAGCATTGTGTAATTCTGTTTAGCAAATCCTTGATAAGCTGATTGAATTGAACTCATATCTGTACCAAACTTATTAGCATTGTCTGACATATCTCTAAATGCCATATCAGCTATTTTTGCTGCTTTATTAGTGTCACCACTTAATGATTGTAATAATGATGCACTAAATGAAGTTACGCCTGCCATATACTCATTTGCACTAACACCTGCTGTTTTATATGCTTGTTGAGCATTCTTTATTACTTTTTGTGCTGATTTTCCAAATAATGTTTCAACACCACCAATATTTTGTTCCAATTGTGCATATGATTTAACACCTGCTGTTGTAATTCCTAATAAAGCACCACCAACTGCAGCAGTTACTTGTCCAACTTTTTTAACAACTTGTAATGCAACATCTCCAACTTTTTTAAGAGTATCTCTAACTTTAGATAAGTCAATTTTGTTCATGCCTTTAAGTTCTTGATTCATATTCTTTAAGGCACTTTCACTTTTAGCGATTTCGACACTTAATGCTCTATAGTTTTCTTTTTGATCTTCAGTAAGTGAGTTATAATCCCCCATTTGTCTTTGTGCTTCTTTTAAAGTGTCTAGTTTTTCTTTTGTTGCTTGAATGTTATTTTTTAACACATCTTGTTTTTGTATTAATAGTTCTGTATTAGTAGGATCTAGTTTTAATGCTTGATTAAGATTCTTAAGTTCGGAATTAGTTGAACTAATAACACTTTGTGTGTCTTTCAATGCATCATTCAATTTTGTAGTACTACCATCTATTTCAATAGTAATACCTTGAATTCTTTTTGCCATAATATACTCCTTTCTTTAATAAATATTAAAAAAAACCTAGACTATGCTAGGTTCTTTCTACTATCTATTAAACAGATGCTGGTGTTTCATATACTTGAGTAAAGAAACCATTATATACTGATACATTATCTTCAGTTTTTTCAATGAATACTCTAACTTTTAAGTCAGTGCTTCTTGGCATTGCTTTAATTGTTAAAGTATCAGTTTGTGGCTCTTTACTATCTTCTATTGTTGCTCCTGCATTTGTAGGTCTTGTTAGACTACAATTGTAATACCAAAATCTTCTAGCTTTTACATCGCCTTCGATTTGAAATCCGAATGCAAAGTTTTTAAATGCATCATTTGAAGTTTCGATATAAGCACCATTTGAGTCAACTGTTTCACCCATTATTGCTGTTCTAATTGCATCTGGTATCATAGCAATTTCTAAGTCACCTTCATAACCTTGATTTGCTGTTGAACTAAAATAAATGTAATTGTCAGCATAAAAGTCATTAGTATCACCTTGTGGTTCTAATGATAAGTTTACTGCACCTGGTACAGCTATTGGATTTCCATAAGTGATTGTGCCTCCTGCACCTTCAGTTATTGGTGCTATAACACAATTTGATAATCCAAATTTTACTTTATTATTTGCCATAATTTATATACCTCCTATATTTCATAAAAATTATGATATATTTTTTCATCTTCATCCCATACTTCATCATTCTTGTCATATGGTATTTTGTTTATTGTTAACAATGTTTCTAATTGTCGTTCAATTGTTAATTCTTTTTTTTCTGTTATAAGTTCTATTTCAAAATTAAAAAACTGATGATATGTGATTCCATCAGCTTTAAATGTTGCAGGGCTTGTTTCTCTATATACTATAAATGGTATTGTGACATTCTTATCACTATCAAAATGGTCATAAGCAACAGGTATATTTAGTGTTCTTAATAAATCATATAGTTCTTTATGTTGTACCATATTAACCTCCGTTTTGTATTATTTGTTCAACATTTCTTTGGTATGTTTGAATGCACTCGGATTCTACTGGTTCAATATGCACTTGAGGTTTTGATGTTCCCCATTTTCCATATTGATTTCTTATAACATGTGGTTTTTCTAATAAATGAGTTAATTGCCAATTTGTTGAATTATAAATAGTTGCATGAACAAATCCATTGCCTTTTCTTTTATCAACTCGCCAACCTTTTCTATATGATCCAGTTCTTTTTGGCGATGTAACTCTTAATTTGTTTTTCCCATCTTCGGCAACTTTATATGCTGCTTCAGTTATACCTTCCTGAATATCTCTTGAGTATTCATTCAATATTGTATTAATGTCTATTAGACTATTATATTTAGCCATTAGTTAACACCAATTTTCTTTGAACATACTAATACAATGTCAAATTTATTTTTAGGATCCACTACTCTTATTACTTCATATCTTATTCCGTTCCACTCGATTTCATGTTCTCCATGATAATTAAGTTTCTTAATTACGAATTCAATTGATGGTGAAAGTCCTACCTCTACAGCTCCATAGAATTCATTTGTCCTAACACTTTGTACCTTAGCATAAGACTTATTGGAAGAAGACAGGGCAGTGACTTGATTACCAATGTCATCTGCCCCGGTAACTTCTTGAATTAAGTAAATTATTTCACTATATTCCATCTATGCACCCCGAGTGTATTCTTGTAAATGTCTTAAGACATCTTTTTGTAAAGAATAACTCCTAGCATACATTTCGGAATTTGGTACATCTATAAAACTTAAAACATATGTAATGATAGCTGTTTGAACTAGACTATCAGGAACATCTACTAAAGTACTGACTATGCCAATACTTTTTAAATCTAACTTTGCAGATTCTATCCAAGTATTAATCATAGTGTCAAATTCAGTATGATTAATTCCTTGTATTTTTTTTATTTCATCTAGCATAGTCCACCTTCTTTCTTATTTTATTATACTGATGCTGCAGGTCTACCTAAAGCAAATGCCCCTGGTTTTCCTTTACCATCATAAATAGCATAAGCACCATAAGTTACTTTTCTACCTTTAACTGAAGATTCTCTGTCTAATCTTACTGGTGTATTTTCATTTAAGATATAGTATCTTAAATTTCCTGCTACGATATCTTTATTTTGTAGATATGGATCAACTTCTACTGTAAATCCACTTACTGCAGGAATTCCACTTAAATATGGATAATTGTTATTTCCATCTTTATATGAAATTATGTCTAAGTTAGTTTCAGTTGAGATATATACTTTAGCACCGATTCTTGCATCTTCACTTAATGATGCATAAGTGTTAATTACTCTTTCAATTCCATTATTTCCTGTTGTTACTGGAGTTAAACCATTTGTGATACCTGTAGGTTTTGAACTTCCATCACCATAGATAACTGCATTGATAAGAGCTTTACCCATTTTGTTATATAATTCATCTACAATGAAGTCGATAAATGAGTCTACTGCCATTTCTTCTAACTTCCATGTAATAACTATATCTTTAGCTAATTCCCATCCTGTTAATTGTAAATTCTTAAATTCGATACCTTCATTTTTAGTATCAGTTAATTCAGCATACCATGCTGCATCATCAGCTGCGAATAGATATGGTAAGTCAACATTTCCTTGAACTGCTAACTTTCTGATATCTCTAAATATTGGTGATTCTTTAGAAATTAATTCTAATAATTCTTCTCTTACACTTGTAGGAATAAATAAACCACCATTATTAATTCCTTGAGTATTTGCATCGCTAGCTACGAATGTAGTTGCTGTAGTAGTTACTGCATCTCCTAATGCTCTAATTTCATCTTCTGTAAACTTATCTTCTGATAAGCCCATTACTTTTTTTGCCCAAGCTGAACGATATTCCTTGCTTGATAAATCAAATCTTTTTTCTTCCATTTTCTTTTCCTCTCTTTCAATTTTATTTGCTTTAGTTAAATTCTTTTCTAGAGATTTAACTTCTTCTTCAGTTTCTTCTTGCTCTTTAATTGCATCTTCTTCTTCTTTTAAAGCATCTACTTCTTTATTTAGTTCTTCTAATTCAGTTTCATTTTCAGTTGCTTCAATTTCTGATTTGATTTCAACTTTACGAGCTTCGATTTCTTCTAGTCTTGTCATTGTGACCTCCTTATTTTTATTTGTTCTCTTTAGGGCTGATTCATTTCCCATTATTCCTATTCCAGGATTTATTAAACAATTTAGTTTACTATTCCAGTAAACAAAAAGCAGCCCATTCCAAGTTGCTTTTCATCATTGTATTAACCTAATTTCTCTAGTAATGCTTTTTTCTTTTCTTCTAGTAAAACTTTATCTTCATGTTCTTTTCTTAATTGATTTCTCTTTTCCATGAATTCATCGTTTTGATTTCTTGCTACACTTACATCTGTTGCATTGTAGAATGGTTGATCCACAACTGATACATCAAATACTTTTCCTATTTTTGTAATAGTTCTAGTATCAGTATCGTAGTCATATTCATCTTCATCTACTACAAATGCAAATGATTGCTTATCAATTAGTCCACTCTTTATAGCATTAAATATATTCTTATGATCTGTAATGTCATCTTGTAATGTTGCATCAATAAATAATCCTTTTTCATCTACATTTAGTTCTAGACTTTTATTTCTAGTTCTAGCAAGTACCATAAAACTATCATTGTGATTATATCTTAGCACAACATCACTCATGTCAGCTTCATCAAATGCTGTGTCACTAATTACTTCAGTATATCCGTATGTTTCAGGGCTATTAAATACTGCTGCATATCCTTTAATTTCCATTTTTCCATCTTCAGTATCTTCAGCTCTGAATTGTAAGTCTAACTTTCTAATTTCCTTCTTCATCACTATTACCTCCTATATCTTCTAATGTGCTTGTATGATTCTGGTCGATTAGTATTTGTTCTCCACCTTCTATTGGTGTTAGATTAAATACTTCACGAAGTTCATTAACACTCATAATATTACTTGCATATCTTACAAGTTCTATTTTTGTTTTGTTTGATGCATATTGTAATCTATTGCTTTCAAATATTATTTCATTACCGAAGTATCTTTCAGTTGGAGTAAATATTTTATTTGAAAACTCTAGACTCATTTGTAGTCCTATTGGCTCTAGTACACTTTCATAGAATGCATTCCATTCATCTTCATTGTATTTGCTTTGAATTATGTTTTCATTGATTCCAAAGTATCCAAGCACTTTATTGTCATATATTTTTATTTGATTTTCATCAGCTGTTTTTGGATCAATGTTTACTGGTGTGAATGTTGTAGTTGCATCTAGTCCACCAATTCCACTATTATCGCTATGATCTATAAAATCTTGAACGAATTGATCCCTCATCTTTTTTACATCTTCTGGTTTTAGCATTGCCTGTGTACTTTTTACTACACCTTTGATAGATGATGTGGTTTTAATTGCATTTACTATTCCTTCATCCAGTACATGCTTTATTGATAATGTTTTTATTATTGGTTCTGTTGATCCTCCGAATAAACCATCATCGCTAGTAAATCTAGTTAAGTGAATACAGTTGTTATATGCCACAAATCTAGCTTTACTATTTCCAAATTTAAATTGAATATACATATTGCCTTGATATTCATATAATTGGATTGTTTTATAACTTAATGGATATAATCCTGTTACTTTATAATCTTCATCCCTTTGTACATATATGTAGGCATTGTTGTATAGTTCTAAATCAGTAATAACTTGATAATAGAACTGATATGCATTTTGTAATTCATTTGGCTTTTTTGCTATGATTCTATAAAGATTATCATTTAGTATTTCTAGTTTTTCATCGCTTTTACGAATGTGTTTAGGGTGCATTTTAGCAGCATTTCGAGCTATTGCATCCACACATGTCCTAACATCTATATCATCTTCAAATTTGCCATTATATCGTGTAAAAACACTTTTATAATTATCTAGCAATTTAAATGATGTAGCTGTATCTGGTGCTTTTGTGTCCTTTTCATTACCAAATATTCTACTGAACAAACTTCTAAGTTCCATTTCCTACCTCCTCATTTATATAATTTAAGTATTCCTGTTGTTTTTCAACAAAAATACAATAAGCATCTATTAAGCTTACTGCACCATCGATTCGCTGTCTTGATTTTTCTTTATCTGGTTGAATATTCTCATTTGAGTCCATTTTTATTGTGGTATTGCTTAAGCACCACTTTAGTATTGGATTATTATTATAATTTATCTTTTTATCCATCAAGTCAGCTTTCATTATTTTCATCGGAGCTGACATCGTACGACTTCCCTGGCGGCACTCAACCATGTTGAAACCTAGTCCTGCCATTTCTGTTTTCCAGTATTCGGCATTCCACGAATCGTAAGAAACCCATAAAGGTCTTAAGTCATTTTCTCTTACTTCATCTAAGAACCATTGTGTCACATCATGATAATCTATTTTTGAGTCACCACTTAATCTCAGCCATCCTGCCTTTAACCATTTATCGTATGGGATTCTATCATCTTTTACTTTCTTTTCTAGTGAATTAGTTGGTATCCAGTACATTTGCTTTACTCTTATTTCTCCGTTTTTAACTCCAAGCAATGTTGCTGCTGTTAAGTCGGTTGTACTTGAAAGGTCGACACCTGCGATGCAGTATGTATCCTTCCAGTCATTGTATATCTTTTCATTATTTAAATCATCAAAAGTTAACCAAGCATTTACTGTGTTTTGTCTTATGTTAAAGTCTTTACATAGTAAATTAACAAGTTCTATTGGATTAGCTTTTGCTCTTTCGACTTTTTCCCTTAAGTCTTTTAGCGATTTAATATTACCTAATGCTGGATTGGCTTTATACCAGCATTCCTCGTTAGTCCATTCTTTTTCATCATCTAATTCATAAATGATTGGTAGTAATGTTTCATCTTGTACTGTTCCATCAATTACTTGACTTGCATATTCATATTCAATGTCAAATACATTTTGTCTTATAGTTCCCATTGTAGATGTTTCTAGTAGTATTGGCTGAGTTCTAGCACTCATTGAATCGTACATAACATCAAGAAGATTTTTATCCTTCCATGCATGTACTTCATCAGCTATTACTAGGTGAGCATTCAAACCATCTAGCGAGTTGCTATCACTTGCTAATGCTCTGAAATAACTATCATTTGCATCATAATAGATTCCACCGATTAAACATCTGATTCTTCCTGCTAGTATTGGGCTTTTCTTAATCATTCTTTTTGATTCTTCCCATACTATCTTTGATTGTTCTCTTTTGGTTGCTACTGAATAAATTTCAGCACCACCTTCATTATCTTTTGTTAGCATATATGTGGCTATTGCACTATCTAGTACTGATTTGCCATTTTTTCTTGCCACAAAAAAAATAACTTTTTTATATTTCCTAAGCCCTGTTTCTTTATCTACAAAGCCATACAATGCTTCTAACATTGCCTTTTGGAATAACTCTAATTTTAGGGGTTTACCTGCCCATCTTCCTTTTGATTGCTTACAATACTTTTCAATGAAGTTTATGATCCTATGTCCTTTATATTCATCGTATACATATACATGTGTTTCTTCTTCATTTGTTGTTTTATTTAGAAATGTAACTTTTTGTTCTTTATGTATATCATTTGCTAGTCTTTCATACTGCTTTTTTATTTTATTACATACTTTATTTGGATTCTCAAGGATCCATTTGTAATATTCTTCTATGTAGGACATGTTAATCACTCAAATCATCATCATCGAAACTTCCACTGCCAATGAAATTATTTGCTATTAATTCATTTAGTTGTTTCATGCAACTTTGATAGCTTTTCATCATATTATTGTATGTTTTTACTTCTGTTCTGTCTTTATAACCCCATTGGTTATTCCCATTTTTATATTTTTCTTTAACACCATGAACTGCAATGTAGTTTGATAGGTGTCTTAGTTGTACTGATTGGAATGCTACATTGTGTATCAATTCCTGGTTGATATTTAGTATTTCTTTTGATAGACCTTCAAGTTGTTTTATTATTTTCTTTTCTTCTTTTTCAACTTCTTTAGTTAGATCCTCGACATCTTCTTTTGCTTCTGATTCATTGCTATTCAATATTGCTTTTATTGAATTTGCTGCACTAACATTTCCGTTTAGTGCCTGTTGATACAACTTAATATTTACAAGTGTATCAGGTGTCATTTCTTCTTCTTTAAATCCTAATTGCCTTAATTGTTCCTTTTGCTTTTCGGTTAATGTAATGTTCATTAATATAATCCCCATTCAGCGAACTTTTCAAATCCACCAATTTTCTTTATATAGTTTTTGGCAATTTCTACTATTTCGCTATATGGTTTTCCATCAATTGTGTCATCGCCTATTGCACAACACAATTCTACAGTTTTACCTGTTTCTTGGGCTTTTAGGAATGCATATATATTAACTGACACATCTGCTTTTGATAAGTCTTTTCCGTGTAGTCCTCCACCTGTTACTGATTGAGCCATATCTGATCCTAACTTTCTGTTTGTTGCACCACTGTCTACATCAGTTCCACCTGTCCATTCTCCTAGTGGATTTATAATTAGTTCTCTATCACAGTTTGGAAATAGATTTCTTATTTGTTCTTCAGTTGCATTGCTTTGGCAAATAATTAGTTTGTCATCTGTTACTATATATTTCCCATCTGTTGGAAATTCACTGTATATGTATCTTGCTATTTGTGATATGTCTTTCTCATTATCTGTTAATGGTACACCTTTGAATATTCCATTATCTCCACATCTTATTTCTTTTTCTTGATTATTTGCTAGGTGTCTGTCTTGTGGAACTACTTTCAATGCCATATCCATATCTGTTCCTGCAATTCTTTCTACTATCTCGCTTATTTCTTCTGGTTTATAATCAACACTTGTTTCTATTATTATTGTTGCTCTACCGTGTCCTATTAACACTTCTACTGCTATCTTAGGATTCTCTTGTTTTTTATATCCTAAATCTACTATTGCTCCTGCTATTCTATCAGCCACTTTATCAGGATGGCTTGGATTAACTTTCTCTATCATTTTTTTCTTCTTCCTTTCTACTTAAGCAATTCTGCTTTTTTACCTGTAAAGTTTTCCCATCTTTCAACTATTACATCTACATAATGTGGATCATATTCCATCATGTAGCAATTTCTGTTTAATTGCTCGCAAGCTATTAATGTGCTTCCTGATCCTCCGAATAAATCCATTACATTCTCATTTTCTTTGGTGCTGTTTATTATTAATCTAGCACATAATTTTATTGGTTTCATTGTAGGATGTAAATCTGCTTTTGTTGGTTTGTTTTCATTTATTACTGTTGTTGGAACTTTATCGGCAAATATTTCTTCTAGTAATTTTTTCATATCTTCTTTTTTTAATTTATTTATATCTATATTGTCTTCATATACTGTGCTTTGTTTTCTATCATTTGTAAAATAATGGCTTGCTCCTTCTTTCCAACCATAAAAACAAGGTTCATGCTTCCATTGATAGTCGCTCATTCCTAATGATAATGAATTTTTATTCCATATTAGTTCCTGCCTAAATTGCCAACCAACATTTTGCATTGCTTCTTGAAATTGAAATGAATGTGTACATGAATGCCAGATATAAAATGCTCTTCCTGGTTTTAAGTATTTATTCATATTATAAAATGCATTAGTTAAAAATATTACAAAATCTTCATCATCCATTGAATCATTTTTTATTGAGCTTGTATTTGCACCTTTATATCTACCCATCGCCCATCTAACTTTTTGTTTATTAATATATCCTAAGTCTACATTATATGGTGGATCAGTAAACACTGTATCTATTATTTCTTCCCCACTCTCAATTAATTTATCTACATCTTCTTCTCTTGTGCTATCTCCACACATTAATCTATGATTTCCTAATTGGTATACATCTCCTGGTTTTGTTTTTGGTTCTTCTGGTACTTCTGGCACTTCATCTTGCACTACTTCTATTTCGTTATTGTCTTCAAATTCAAACTCAAATCCAAAATCTCCCATGTCGATTGTTTCTAATGATGCTAATTCTTCATTTAGTATGTCTATATCGAAGTCACTGTTCATTGTTAACTTGTTATGGGCAAGTGTATATGCTTTTCTTTCTTCATCAGTTAGATGATCCAATCTAATGATTGGTATTTCATCGTATCCTAACTCTTTACATGCAATTAATCTTCCGTGTCCTTCAACTATCTCATTATTCCATACACCTATGGGATCGTCCATTCCAAATTGCTCTATTGACCTCTTTATTTGTTCTATTTGTTCCTGTGGATGTTTCTTAGCATTGTTTTTATATGGCTTAATGCTATTTATGTCCACATACTCTATCTCTAATTTCTTCATTTTCTTCTTCCTTTTCTCAAAAACTTTTATTTTCTTTGAAATACCACACCCCCTTGCACTAATTCGCACAAAAAATGTAGGTCCTCCTCATCGGTTCCCCTATGCTCGCCTATTCTTCTATATGCCCCCCTATTGATTGAAGATTGCCTTCTTCATCAAAGTAATAGTTATTTCTAGTGCATTGTCCTT
>CACZYK010000013.1 GCA_902785295.1 uncultured Clostridium sp. | reverse complement strand
TTTTTGCATAAAAATCAAAGTATAGTTCTCTTATAATATTATTTGGAGTATCTAAGATAGCATCTCCAAAATCTTCACCTTTTATTGTAAGAAGACCTAAGTAAAACAAAAGTGATTTAAAATCTTCATCATTAAATCTTCTCTCTAAATTAAATTGACTTGTAATTCGTGCTGTTATTTCTTCACCTTTTAAAATATCCTCTAATATTTTATAATTTTCATTTCTATTTTTAAGCTTAAACATATTTCCAAGCTTTGCATAATCACTTGCTATATTTTTATCTATAAGTTCCTTAGGTGCATTTTTTGTTTCCTCAAGACTTTTTAAATAATAAAGAACCATATCACTATTAAACAAAGTTTCTTTACCATCTTCTGAAAATAAATATCCATTATAGTTTACTTTCATTTCTTTTATAATTTTATCTATTTTCTTTTTATTTTGTACTGTTCTTTTTATGAGGCTTCTTACTTCATCCTCTGTAAAGCCCATCATTGCATTGAATTTTGCATATCTTGTTAGATCAGTTGATATATTAAAGCCAGAGGTAAGGCTATCTAAAGTTATTGGACTTACTCCTGTTGCAAATATTCTACTTACTATAGATTCTGTTCCTATTTTTAAAACTTCATACCATTTTCTTATAAATCCTGTTTTACTTACAATACTCGAAAATAATTCTGTTTTAAAACTTAAAAGTTCATTTGCAAAATGGTCATATTCATCTATTATTACATATATAGGTTTATCTATTTTAAATTCAACTTCATTTAAAAAGTTTGCAAATATGTCAGAAGGATATCCCTTTGTATTTAACTTCATATCTATGTTGTAACTATTTATAAATCTATTAATACCTCTTATACATGCATTATTAAAACTATTCAAAAGAGATTCTTCTGTTTCTGTAATAAGTCCTGTTTAAAACACTTGTATAAATATTTTCTATTTTTATTATATAGTATTTACATTGCTATAGCCACTTTTAATTTTTTCTTAAAACTATAATCTATGTTGAATACTTTTAAAATTTTCTTTTTACCATGCTCTTCTTAAAACTTTACTTTTAAAAATCATTCCTTCACATTATGTATGAGATAAAACTGGGAACATAAATTTTTCTGAATATTGTATGTTTCCTTTTATAAATAAAGTACAATCCTCTTCTTTTAAAGGTTCAATATGACATTCTTCTAAAGGAGTAAATCCAAATATAACTTTTTTAGTTTCTTTTCTTAATAAAGCTTCAATTATACTGTTTAAATTATATCCTCCATATATTTCTTGTATATATAAATTTTCACCTTCATATTCAGCTACTATGATAGCATCAAATTCTTCAATATAATAAATATTATTTTCCATAAAACCAATACAATAAAACATTGTTAAATCTTCATTACCTTTAACTGAAACTTTAGAAAATTTATTTCCTTCTTTTGCTTTATCATATAAAAGATTTCTATCTATATTATCCTTCATATTTAACTTTCTTACTTTATAATTATTTTCTTTATAGCTAACTTTTTTAGAACATCTATATTCCTTACCTTCTTTAAACCCAAACTTAGGATAATAATTTAAAACTGAATCACTTCCAAAAAGATAAATAAAATCACATTTGTTTTCCCATTCTTTTAATATTCTTTCCATAATATATTTATTTAAACCTTTTTTTCTATAATTTTTTTCAGTCATAACAGTACCTATTTGAATTGCCTTTTTTAATTCTCCTTCCATAATAAATTCAAATAAATTTACTGATACATTAGATACTATTTTATTATTAATTCTTAGTGAATAAGGAATATGCTTTTCATTCCAATATCCACTTTTATACCAGTTTTCAAAATTAAAACAGAAGGTTTCTTCTGTTAAATTATTATATTCCTTTCTTAATTCTTCATCATTTCTATAATCTTTTACAAATTCATATTCCTCATTATTTATTTTTATTAATTCCATCTTTTTATTCTCCTTATTTATAAATCTAAAAAAAGCTTCTTGTAATTCTTTCTTTTTGAAAATTATTTTTTTCATAATAATGTTGAGCTACAATATTGCCATCTCCTAAATTCATTATAATTTTTCTTTATAACTTTACTCAACCTTAAAAATTTTTCCTAAATAAAAAAGTGTTAATTAGTATTAGCTTGGCAAGTTATCTTTAACTTAAAAAATGATAAAATTTCCTATAAAATAAAAAAGGCAGATTAAATTAAAATAACAAATTAATCTGCCTTAAATAACTTTATACTATATGAAATTTTTCTTTTTTTATTTGTAAAACGATTCTTTGAATGCTTTTTTCTGATAAAAAATATTTTATTGAAAGAGTTTTTATTGAAATTCCACTTTCATAATCTTTAAAAATATTTTCATTTCTAACTTTTAATTCTTCTTTTATTGATGTTTTTTCTCCCCAAGATTTTCTGTTTTCTTTTTTCCTTGGAATATAAATGCATTCTCCATCTATATAATCCTGAATTAAAGATAAAATTTCTTTTGGAAGTACATCTTCAGCCTTTTTGTAATTCATACGCATCTCCTAAATATAAATTTTTTTTAGGAATGCAAAGGCTATTTTAGTATTTTTTATCTAAATTCTGCAATAGCCTTTGCTATGCATATATGATTTCTACAGACATAATTTTCTAAGCCTCCTTTTTAACTTATAATATTTTACCCACTAAGTTTTATATATTTTTACTTTCTTAATTCTAAAAGCTTATTTTTAAGTTGTTCTTCTATACCTCTTAATTCATTTTCTGCTTCCTTACGTTTTTCACGACCTTGATTTTGTATTGTCATAACTTCATCTAAGGTAGAAATTAATGCTTCATTTGTTGTTTTAAGAGTTTCTATATCAACTATTCCTCGTTCAGCTGCTTTTGCTGTTTCTATACTTGACATTTTTAATGTTTCAGCATTTTTTCTTAAAAGTTCATTTGTCATATCTGTTACCTCATTTTGAGCCTTTATGGCATTTGTTGAATGAGCAACTCCTAAAGCAAGAACTATTTGACTTTTCCAAAGAGGAATTGTATTTACAAGTGTTGATTGTATCTTTTCAGACATTATTGAATCATTATTTTGTATAAGCCTTATTTGTGGAGCCATTTGAAGAGAGACCATTTTTGTTAATTCTAAATCATGAATTTTCTTTTCAAATCTATCACAAAGACTAGCAAAATCATTTGCTCTTTGGGCATCTTCTGTTCGTCCAGTTGAAATAGCTAAATCATTTAACCTTTTAAGTTCTCCATTTCTTGCTTTTTCAAGTTTCTTTTTACCAGCTAAAATGTACATATTTAATTCTTTAAAATAAGCTAGGTTTACTTCATACATTTTATCAAGCATTGCAATATCTTTTAAAAGCTGTATTTGATGTTTTTCAAGAGAAGTACATATCTTATTTATGTTGTCTTCAACCTTAGCATATTTAACTTTCATATCATCAATTTTTTGTGCTTGCTTTTTAAAGAAACCAAATATTCCTCCCTTTTTCTCTTCTGTATTTTCAAAATCTTTAAGCTGTACTACTACACTAGAAAGCATATCTCCTACTTCGCCTAAATCTTTGCTTTTAACATTATTTAAAGCTACTCCAGAGAAATCTGCTATCTTCTTTTGAGCTCCTGAACCATATTGAAGTACAGAATTTGAATTCGTTAAGTCTATTTTATCTACAAAAGCCTCAACCATTTTTTTCTCTTCTTCACTTAATTGAATTTCTTCTTCTTTAGGTGGTTCTTCCTTCTTTTCTTTAACTAAATTTATATTTTCATTTGGCACCACATCAAATGATAATGTTGGTGTTAAATCAAAATCTTTAAATTCATCATTCATTTTTTTATCCTCCAAATTTATATGTTATTTTTTAATTTCTTCCTCAGTTAACCCATCTTGAGTAAATAATGTTTTTAATGCTGAAATATCTGTTGAAATATCCATTGCTACCTCTTCAAATAAATCATTCAATAAGGCTTCAAAAGCTTTATTTATAAGGTCTATACTTTCTTCAATTTCTTTTTTAGCATTTTTTATATTCTCCCCTTGAATACTTTGATTACTTAGCTCTATGTATGAATTAACTAACTTTATTGTCATAGGAAGATAATGCTCTATTGTCTTTCTTACATATGAAATATTTTCTGGATTTTCTTTTATGTTTTTAAATATTTCTCTTAAAATTTCTTCAAGTTTAGTAAGCTTTAAAGACATATTTTCATCTTTTATATAGTTATTAGCATCTTGAATTTGACTAATATATTCTTCTCCACGCTTTATTGTATTATCATATTTACTTTCTTCTGTATTATCCTTTTCTATACTTTGCTCTTTTTTCTTTTGTTCTTCTTCCTCTTTACGCTTTTTATATGATTCTTGCATCATAACATAATCATTATATATTTTGTCGCTTAATATAAAATAAGTTTCTTCCTCATCTATATGTCCTTTTTTAAACATATCAAGTTCCATCATTTTCTTTAAATCTTTGACAACAAATTTATTATCTTTATTAACTGACTCACTTAATTTATCAATTCTACAATATGCTTTTCCATCTAAACATCTAACATATTTTTTAAATCTTTTAATTCTTTCACTTTTACCTGAACCACATAATAATATTATCATATTTATCATAAAAAATATTAAAAATACTATTATTCCAAATGTTGGACTTGATTTTGAAATAGAAACTCCTACAATATAAAATAAAAATATTAAAGAATTAAAAATCATTCCTGTAATTCCTATTATTTTTAAGATTACTGATGAAATTCTTCCTTTAGGCTTTTTAGATATATATAAGCTTATTTCTTCTTTTTTTATTTTATCTATTAAATTTTCTCTTTTTCTCATTTCTTCTAATTTAGCATTTTCAATCTTTTTTGAAGCAAGTTCAACTCCATTTTTTACTCCTGATAATACACCATTTAAGATATCATTAGCTCCACTATTTTTCACTTTATCTTTGGCAACATTTATAGAATTCATAGCTGTTTGAACTTTTTTATTAATTAAATCTTCTATCTCAGAAAAATTATCCAAAACTAAATCCCTCCCTTAACTAGTTATTTATTTTATTTATATTTATTATAACAAATTTTTCTTGACTTTACTAAAAAAAAATATCTCTATAAAAAATTTCATAGAGATACTTTTTATTTATTCATATTTTTAATTCTTTTGATGAAATATATTCTATATTATAAGATAGATTATTATTTTGGGAGCATATACTCATTTTATAGTTTTTATCCACTTCTATTCTTTTTAATGAATATTTATTAATATCAACAACTGGTTTATTTTCTTCATCAAAACAAATAGAAAAACTATTTAATGGCATATAAAGACCAGTTCCTATACATTTTATAAAACTTTCTTTAAAAGTCCAAATTTCATAAAACCTATTAATTCTTTCTTCCAACTTATTCTCTTTTAAAATATACTCTTGCTCTTTAAAAGTAAAGAATTCCTTTGCTATACCTTCAAAATCTATTGTACTAATTTTTTCTATATCTATTCCAACTGGATTACTATCTAAACAACATACAACATATTGACCTGAATGAGATATATTAAAAAATATATCTTTAAATCCTTTTAAATATGGCTTTCCATATTTATTAGTTTTAAAAAATATTTCCTTATTCTCAATATTTAACTCTTCCATAATCATCTTTCTTATTAATAATTCACTATATATTCCTCTTACTTTGTCTTCTATTTTGTAAAAACCATTAATTTTTTTCTTTTTTTCTTCTGATATATATTTTATCATTTTATCTATATCTACTTGATAAAAATCTAATATTTTTAAAATAGCAACATTCATTTTTATTCTACCTTATACTTTGAATATGTTTTTTATTAAAAAATACAATTAAAACTCTATTTTTAATAGCTTATATATATTTGCCACTACAAATCCTATAGTGGAGAAATATAGTTTCTGTAAAGGAATAAAATATGGCATATAAGCTTGCTCTTTATATTTATATCCCATAGCTGCAATCATAAATGGATTAGGAAGGTCTTTCTTATTTGTTTTTCCCATATTTGAAAGTCTTACAGTTGTGTATATATAATCCTCCATAGAATAGGCAGGTTCAACTATACATCTTACAATAGCTTCTTTATTTCCACTATTATATCCTGTATGTGCTGTTCCTCTTGTTATATTTATTTTATCACCTTTTTTAAATATCTTTTCTTTGCCATTTATTTTTATGGTTATCTCTCCTTCTAAAATTTCAAACTTTTCATCAGAAATGGTATGAACATGTACTGGAGAAATTGCTTTTTCTGTAGGCTCCATATAGCATTTATATACAAGTCTTTTTCCTCCATTATCATTACTTGTTTCTTCAAAAACATATTTTTCTTTTATAACATGATCTGTTAATTCTAATCCTTTAAAAACCATCTCTTAGATCCCCCTTATTTAAAAAGCCTCTTTCTATACCACACTTAATAAGCATTGAAAATTTATCTATATCTGGTATTGTCCATTTAAATCCACATTTTTCAAGCATTTTTTCTGTTTTATCACATATTACTTTAAATCTTGAAAGCTTTATATTTTCTTCAAGATGAGTATGTAAAAGTATTGTTTGTATATCTTCAGAATAGGCTTTCTCATTATGATTATCAAAAAGGAAATTAAGATATTCTTTATATTCCATTAAATTAATATTTAATCCTATTTCTTTTAAATATTCTCCTAGCTGATTTATACTTACTAAATTTGTATTTTGTATATGGAAAGTATCATTTGTAATGTTATCAGCAAATGCAAGACGTACTACAGCTTCAGCAGCATTATCTATAAATGTTAAATCAGTATTTTTTTTAGTTATTTTAGGAACAATTCCGATCGATATCATAGCTTTAATAATTTTATAAAAACCATTTTCTTTCATATTTTTTTGAAAAAACCCATCTGCAGCTCTTCCAACAAGGTTTCCCATACGATATATATTCGCATTTATACCTTTTTTTCTTGCCTCATAAAGAACTTTTTCCCCTAAGAACTTTGTCTTAGCATAATAATTATCAATATTCTGATTTACATCAAAATCCTCTTCTGTAAAAATTAAATCTTTGCGTCCTTCAACTGCTCCTGTTGCTATTCCTACTGTTGATATGTGATGTATATCTTTTCTTTTTCCTGTTTGTGCAAAATCAGTAAGTATCTCTAATACTTCTGTATTTATTCCATAAAATTCATTATAATCTCCATAATGATGAACATTAGCTGCTGCATTTATAATTCCATCTATGTTCTCACAAAGTTCTTTATATCTTTCCTTTGAAATATTAAATTTTTCCTTTGATATTTCCCCTTTTAGTATGGTTAGCTTTGATAAATCTTCCTTGGTTATATCCTCAAAATAATAATTTAAGATCTCTAATACATGGTTTAAAGCTTCTTTATTGTCCTTCCCCCTTGAAATAATTGTTATATTAACAGGTGTATTTTTTATTAAATAATATAATATATGACTTCCTAAAAATCCAGTTCCTCCAAGAAGAAGTATATTTTTATACTTTTCAACATTATATTTAACATCTTTATTTAAATATTCTGGTATTGCATTTAGATATCTTTTATACTTTTCATCAATTTTTTTCTTATCATATTCATTTATTCCTTTCGTTTGATCCTCTATAACTGCTTCTTTAAGTTTTTGAAAATATCCTTGAACATATTCTACATTTTCAGCTAAAGATTTTATAGTTGTATAATTAAATATTTTATTTATATCCACACGAAAATCTTCTGACATAGCAGATACTACTTTTATTGCTTTTATAGAATTTCCACCAAGTTCAAAGAAATCATCTTCAATGCCAATATCTTTAATTCCCAAAACTTTCTTCCAAATATCAAGTATTTTTTCTTCTTTATGATTTGTAGGTTTTACTTTATTTCCTCCTGATAATCCTACTTTAGGATTTGGAAGATTTTTTCTTATAAGTTTTCCATTTATTGTGTAAGGTATTTTTTCAAGTCTTACAAAATATGCTGGAATCATATAATTAGGAAGAACCTCTGAAAGATACTCTGAAAGTTCATCTTTTGAAAATTCTTTTTTTGCTACATAATAACAACATAAATATTTATTTCCCTCGTCATCACTAAAATCTAAAACAACAGCTTCTTTTATAATATCAAGGCTTAATATATGTTTTTCTATTTCACTAACTTCTATTCTAAATCCATTAATTTTTACTTGACCATCACGTCTTCCAAAAAACATTATATTTCCGTCACATTTATAATATCCATAATCACCACTTTTATAAATTCTATTTCCTTTAAAGGTTACAAATCTTTCTTTAGTAAGTTCATTAAGGTTAATATATTTCTTTCCAACCCCTAAACCTCCTATATAAATTTCTCCTCTACCTCCTAAAGGTTGTATTCTTTCCTTAGAATCTACAATATAACATTTTACATTAGGAAAGGGTTTTCCTATTGGAATGTTATCAATATCTTCTGTCACTATATAATTAGTTGCTACCACTGTTGTCTCTGTTGGTCCATAAACATTCATCATTTTATAATTACCATTTTTATAAAATCTTCTTAATTTTTCTCCGCCTGCTATAAGATATCTTAAAGATGTATTTTTAAGTTTCATAAATTGTTCTGCAACCTGGGTTGTAAAAAATGCTATTGTTATTTTATTCTTTTCAAAAAATTCATTAATTGCAACTAAATCTAATTTTATAGATTTATCTATTATATATATAGAAGCACCTTTTAAAAGGAAAGGATATACTTCCCATATGGCTGCATCAAATGAAAAAGTTGCATTTTTAGCTCTTCTATCATTTTCAGTAATTTTAAAAACTTCTTCAGAATAAAAACAAAGGTTTAAAATAGATTTTTTAGATAACACAACCCCTTTAGGATTTCCAGTAGTTCCTGATGTATAAATACCTATTGCTGAATCATCTAGTGAACCATCATCAAAAGTTTCTAAATAAGAATTTCCATATGTTTCTACTTCTTTTAAGCTCTCTAAAAACTTTGTTTGTTTTCCTATCTTTTCTTTACTTATTTTATCAATCTTAATTAAAACATCATATCTATATAATGTAAGTTCATTTTCTATTGTATATATTTTAGGAGTTATTTTAACTTCTGTAGCACCTTCTATAATAAATGGAATATTATCAAAAAATTCCTTGCTTAAGAAAAGTTCTTCACTTAAATCTGTTTTGGTATTTGCTTTAGGATTTTTCTTTTTATATTCTTTAAGAGATATTTCAAATTCTTTTTTCTTATCTAAATCCATAATATCGCCAATAAATATATATCCTATATCTTTCATCATTCCAACAACAGTTCTTAATACATTTTTTAAATAGTTGTGTCCATTAAAGCATTGAACAACACTATTCATTATAATTAAATCAAAGTTATCTTCATTTATTTTTTTTACATCATGAGCTGCATAATTACTTAATGTTATATTATTAAGACCTTGTTTTTTTGCTTTTTCTTTATTTTTTTTAATTGTACTTTCTGATAAATCAATAGCATGATATTCCTTTGCATAAACTGATAATGGAAACATTGTAAGTCCTGAACCACAGCCTACTTCTAATACTTTTTCATTGCCTGTAAGAAGAGGTCTTAATTTTTTAAATACATTTTCACTATATTCTTGCATTTCTTCTGTTGAAAAATATTCTCCTGTATAGCTACTTGACCATCCTCCAAGAGTTATGTCATCTTTAGAGTTATCCCCTACATACTCCCAAAGGCTTTTATCCATATACATATTATTTTCTTCTTCTTTTTCATTTTCTACATTAAAGCTATCTGCACAAAATATTCTCTCTATACAATCACATTCCCATAAAATCTCTTGAGCTAGCTTTATTTTATTTGAAGGAAAAACAAGAATTTTTGCATTAGCATCTTTTAAAATAAATTTAATTCTCTCTTTAGGTAAATCTATATCTAAGGGAATAATTCCTCCACCACTCTTTGCAATAGCCAAACTTATAACAACTTGCTGTATTGAATTTGGATACAATACTGCTACAAAATCATTAGCTTTTACATTAGCTCTTTTTTTAAGATAACTTGCAATTTGACTAGACTTCATATCAAGTTCTTCATAAGTTATACTTTTTTCATTTTCTACTATAGCTATATTTTTAGGTGTCTTTTCACATTGAAGTTTAAATAATTCACAATAACCTTTAGAGAAATCATAATTACAATCTGTTTTATTAAAGTCTTCTAATTTTAAAATTTCTTCATTATTTATAATATTTATATCTTCTAAGCTTTTATCTAAGTCATTTTTAAGTGCTTCAAAATATAAAAATATATTCTTTATAAGATAGTCCATTTCATTTTTAATACTTTCAGCACAAGAAATCTCTAATTTAAAGACTCCATTTTCAATGTAGAATGTAAAACTATCACTACCCTTTTCTCCTATTGCTTTTGTATTAAAACTACCTTCTTCATTTAGAGAAATTACTGTTTTTATAAATTGCTCATAACACAGTCCATTTTTTTCCATGAAGGCTTTAATATTTTCTTCTGTATGTTTTTGTCCTTCTAATATCGTAGATTTCGTATAATTTATCCATTCTTTTAATGAATAATTTTCATAAATATTAAAAACTATTGGTATTATTTTATTAGATTCTGTAACATCTTTATTTGAAAAATTAGCTATTCCAAGAACAATTTTTGAAGAATTTGTATACCTTCCTAAAAGATAAGATATACCAGAAGTTAAAACTATATATAAAGCTACATTATTTGAATTTGATATTTTTGAAAGTGTTTCATAATATTTTTTTTCTATTTCATAAGTCTTTTTTATATAATTTTCATTAGGTTCTGTTATAAAAAATCCTTCTCTATTTATGTTACTATCCTCTTGAAAAATAGTACTCCAATATTCTTCAAAACTCTTTAAATTTTCTGCCATTACTCTTCTAAACTCCTTTTAAAAATTAAAATCAATAGAAATATCATTTATTTTATTATTTTCTTTATCAATACAAATTTCTTTAATAGTTGTATTTTCATTTTCAATAAATTTATTAAGTATATCACTATACAACTTTGCAAACTCTTTTATAGTATCTTCCTTAAAAATTTCGCTATAATATTCAAATCTAAGATTGTAGCCTTTATCTTCATTATAAATTTCAAGCATCAAATCATACTTTGAATCAGAATTTATATTATATGTCTTAGCTTTATCGTTATCTAATACAAGTTCTGGAAGCTCCATATTTTGATAAGCAAAAAGTACATCCATAACAGGATTACGTCCTTCTGGTCTATTTTTCACATTAAGAGAAGCTATTGTTTCAAATTGACATTCTTGATTTTCATAAGCTTTATAAACTACACCTTTCATTTTTTCTATAAATTGAAGCATTGTGTCCTCTTTATCAATATCTACTTTAAAAGGTATCATATTTACAAACATTCCTATCATAGGTATAGATTGATAGTGTATTCTTCCTGAAACAGGTGAACCCACTACTATACTACTTTGTTTACTAAGTTTATGAAGCATTATATAATAAGCTGATAAAAGTATAATAAATGGTGTACATTCCTTCTTTTTTGCTAAAGCTTCAACTAAATTTCTAACTCTTTCTGACTCTTTAAAGGAATATGAACCTCCTTTTGTTGTTCTTATCGAAGGTCTCTTAAAATCCTCTGGTAAATACAATACAGGTATTCCATCTTTAAATATAGATTTCCAAAAAGTTTCTTGTTTTTTTACTGTCTCACTTTTTAAATATTTCTCTTGCCATACTGAAAAGTCTTTATACTGAACAGTTAATGGTTCCATATTTCCTCCATTAAAATAAACCATAAGCTCTTTTATAAATATTCCCATTGATGTACCATCAGAAATTATGTGATGCATATCTACAAAAATTACACTTCTTTTCTCAGTATCAAAAAGTTTAACCCTAATAAGAGGAGGAACACCTAAATCAAAACTTTTTTGGCATTCTTTTATTTTCTTTTGTAAATCATTTTCTCTTATACTTTCATAATCTAGCTTCCAATTAGGGAATTCTTTAATTTCTTGATATATAACTCCATTTTTTTCAAAAAATCCTGTTCTAAGAGTTTCATGTCTTTGAATTATTGCATTTACTGATTTTTCAACTTTATCTTTATCTATTTTTTTATTGAATTCTGCTACAAATGGCATATTATATGTTCCATCTTTATTTTCAATTTGATAAACAATATAAAGTCTTTGTTGTTCAGCAGAAGCCTTGTAATAAGACTTCTTAGGAAGGATTTCTATTTCTGTCTTATTATTTCCTTGAAAGCTTTCTAAATGTTTAGATAATGATTCTATTGTAGGAAAAGAAAATATATCTGAATTTTTAATTCCACTAGATATTTCTTTTTGTATATCACAAACTATTTTAGTAGCTATTATAGAATCTCCCCCAAGCTCAAAAAAATTGTCAGAGATATTAATTTCTGTATATCCCATATGCTTACTCCATAGTTTTCCTATTTTTTCTTCATATTCTGAAAATATTTCTTTTCCTATGAGCTTAAAATCTTCTTTTTTATTTGTAACAACATTTTTTCTTTCACTACCAGATAAAATATATTTAGTTTTAAACCAATATCTCTTATTATCAAATATTTCTTCAGTGCTTTTCTCAAGTCTTTCTTCTATACTTTCCATATAAGGTTTAGCTTTCCCATTATATTCTTCAAGGACAACATGACAATTTGTTCCACTAAAACCAAATGCGGATACTCCAGCTAGTTTTGTTTTCCCATTATTTTGCCAATCCCTTATCTCTCCAGCAACATAAAAAGGAGAATGAATAAAATCTATTTTATGATTTGGCATATCAAAATGTAAACTAGGTGGTATTTTTCCAAAATTAAGTGCCAATACTGTTTTTATTATAGAAGCAATACCTGAAGCTTCATAAAGGTGACCTATATTAGTTTTAACAGAACCTATTGCACAGAATTGAGTTTTATCTGTATATTTTCTAAAGGCTTGTGTAAGTCCATCTATTTCTATTGGATCTCCAAGTTTTGTTCCTGTTCCATGAGCTTCTATATAAGAAATATCTTCTGGATTAATTCTAGCATTTTTCCAAGCCTGTAAATACACATCCCTTTGAGCAGATGGATTTGGAGCTGTCATACCAACTGAAGCTCCATCTTGATTTATGGCACTTCCTTTTATTACTGCATATATATAATCTCCGTCTCTTTCAGCCTTTGAAAGTGATTTTATAACTATAGCACCAGCTCCTTCTCCTATTCCTGTTCCATCTGCCTTTTCATCAAAAGCTTTTGTTTTTCCATCCATAGCTTCTATTCCTATCTTTTCTGATGAATTAGTTGGAAGCATACAAATTTTTATTCCTCCTACTAAAGCCATATCACAAATTCCATCATGTATATCTCTACATCCATTATGAAGTGCAACAAGGGACGATGAACATGCAGTGTCAATAAGAATGCTTGGTCCCTTAAGATTAAAGCTATAACTTACTCTTCCAGAAATAATAGAAGATAAATTTCCACTCATAGCAATAGATGAAAAATCGTCTGTAAGATTTTGAAGCATATTTCTATAAATATATCCTTCATAATCACCTATATAACCTACATAGACTCCGGTTTTACTTCCATTTAGTTTTTCTTTATTATATCCAGCATCATAAAAGCCTTTATATGCTATTTCAAGAAACATTCTTTGTACTGGAGACATAAGTACAGCTTCTTTTGGTGTAAGGTTAAAAAATTTATTATCAAACATATCTATATTTTCTAAAAATCCTGCTTTAATAAATCCTTCATCTTCTTTCCCTAAAAAATTTATATAATCTTCTATATCTTTTTTTCTATTTTTAGGGAATTCCCTTATACAATCTACTCCATTTTTAAGTACATTCCAATATTCCTTTAGATTTTTAGACCTTGGAAAATTAGTAGCCATTCCTATTATGGCAATGTCTTTATTATTAATAGATTTCATCACTTCATCTCCTAAATGTAAAAGTTTCTTATTCTTTTAAAAAAGTTCATTATATATATTGTTAGCAATAGCTAACTTATCAGCAGTAATATTATCTTTATATATCATATTCATAAATAACTCATAAGCCTCTTCACGTTTTTTTAAAGTTTCTACTTTTCCATCACTTTTACTACATACAATATTTCTCAACATTTTTTTGATATTGTCCTTATAATCATTTTGAATTTCATCCTTAACTTTTTTAGTAACATGAACAATATTAGTATTTGCTCCTAAATGTAAAATTTCTATATTAGAAATATCTTTTTTTATTTCCTTTAATAAAATTGGTCTAGGTCCTATTTCTATAATTAAGTTTGTTGAAGATTTTTCTATTTTTTTCATTATAGTTTCCCATTTAACACATTCTATAATATGTTTTGGTAATACTTCTTTAATTTCTTCAGAAGATTTATAAATGCGTCCTAAAGTATTTGAATATATATTACACTTTGGTTCTAAAAAAGAACATTTTCTAAGCTCACTATTTAATTTTTCTGCTGCACTTTTCATATAAGGACTATGAAAGCCTCCTTCTACTGAAAGAACCTTTGCTTTTCCTTTATGCTCTTCTACAAAATTTATAAAATCTTCTTTCGTGTCTTCCTTTAAAGAATAAACTTTTTGTCTTTCACTATTTTCACAAGCTAAAAAAATATTATTATTTTTTTTAATATATTCTTCAATATAAAAGAAAATTTCCTTTGAAATGCTTGTAACAGCTATCATAGTACTTTTATTTTTTTCTGCCGATTCACTCATAAAAGTTCCACGCTTACTAACTAGCTTAAGAGTATCTTTAAAACTCATAACACCTCCTGCAGCTAAAGCTGTATATTCTCCAAGACTATGTCCTGCAATAAAAGATGGCATATAGTCTTTATCTTTTAAAAATTCCATCATAACTGAATATAAAGCATACTCTAAAACAAATATAGCTGGTTGTGCTATATTTGTTTTTTCCATTTCTTTGAAAAGTTCTTCTTTTGTGCATATATCAGTAATGGAATATCCTAAAATACTATCTGCTATTTTAAATATATCAGCTGCTAATGGATATTTTTCTATTAGTTCTCTTGCCATCTCAGAAAATTGTGACCCTTGCCCTGTAAATAAAATACCATAACTCATAAACTTCTCCTCTTTATAACTTTTTACATAATGAATAAGCTTTTAATTTTTCATTATAAAATGAAAATACAATTATCTTTCCATATCTAGCTTCTATTATTTCAATAATAATATCAAAATAATCTTCCATTCCACTTGTTTTATAGCCCTCTACAATTAATACACTAAATCCATTTTCATAATAAGAAAATTTTGCTCTATTAAGACTTTCTAAAGAAAATCTTTCAATAAAAATTTTTTCCTCATTTGAAACTTGAAAACATTCTAAAAAGTTATTATTTTCTTTATAAATAATAGCTAGCTTATTATTTTCTAATGCTTTGTCTAAAAATTTCTTTATTATTATGTCTTCATTATTCTTAGAAATTTCCATCTCAAATTCTAAGGGAACTTCTTCTGTTTCATTATTATTTATAAATTCTTTTTTAAATATATTTTTTCTTATTATTAATTGATTTTCATTTTCTATAAATTCTGCTAATTTTTCTATTGTTGAATATGCAAAAAGATCTGATATCATAATTTTTTTATCAAACTCACTTTTTATATCTTCCATAAGTCTAACTAATGTCATAGAAGTAAAACCTAAATTAGAAAAATTATCTGATACATTTGCATCTGTCATGTCAACATATTCTGCACAAAGTTCAAAAATTCTTTCTTCCGTCGCATTTTTAAACTTTTTTTCTTTTACTTTTTCAATCATAATTTGTTTCTTTAATTTTAGCTTCTCTTCAATTTCATCTATAATTTCATTATACTCACCATTTTCCAATTTTTTAGCTAAAGTAAATCTTTGAATTTTTCCACTAGTAGTTTTAGGAATTTTTAAAACTGGAACTACATAATCTACATCTATTCCTAAAACTCTTTGAAGGGTTCTCTTTACTTTAATATAAATATCTACAAATTCATCAATTGAACCACGAAAAAGTATAAATATAGCTATATAATCTCTTTCATTAGACTTTAGTCTTACTCCAGAAGCTGCTACTGTATTTAATTCTATTTTATCTATGTTTTCACAAATTTTCTCAATGTCAGGAGGATAATAATTTTGTCCATTTACAAATATGATATCCTTAGCTCTTCCTGTTATAACTAATCTTGAATTTATAATAAAGCCTACATCTCCTGTTTTTAACCAACCATCTTTACTTATAGTATTTTGTGTTGCTTTTTCATTTTGATAATATCCTTTAGTTACATTATCTCCCTTTATCAAAACATATCCTGTAGTTTTTTCTGGCAATTCTTTACCCGCATCATCAACAATTTTAAGTTTTAGATTACCAATTGCCTTTCCCAAATCTACAAGCTTAACTGAATTTATATTTTCTTCTGTAAAAATAGCAGTCTTTCCTACTTTTAAACTTTCTCTTTCAACATTATAAACAATTATATCTTCCCCTGGCTTTGGAAAAGATACAGCAAGACTTGCTTCTGCAAGACCATATACATTCATCATACAATTTTTATTAAGATTATATTTTGAAAATTCATTTAAAAACTCCATTTCTAATTCATAAGAAATAGGTTCTGCACCATTAAATAAAAGTCTTAATGAAGATAAATCATAGTTAATATTTTTTTCTCTTTTTTTCTTTCTTTCCCAATACTTTAAAATTAACTTATATCCAAAGTTAGGCGAACAAGATACAGTTATTTTTTTACTGTCTATAATGCTTAACCAAAGAAGTGGATGTCTAGCAAAAAGAGTTGTAGGCATTATAACTTGACTCATTCCCACTCTTGTTACTGAGAGATGACAACCTATAAGTCCCATATCATGTGTAAGAGGCATCCAATTTAGTATAGTGTCATCTTCTCTCAATCCTGAAAACTTAATAATATCTTCTGTATTTGTAATTAAGTTTTTATGAGTAAGCATTACACCTTTAGGATCTCCTGTAGAACCTGATGAAAATTGAATAAAACATAAATCATCTTCATTTGCTTCTATAATATTACCTTCTATTTCACTTTCAAGAGCTTTTTCTGCTATTATATTTCTTTCTGAAAATTCCTTTGTAATTTTACTATCTGGTTCTAATCTTTTAAATTCTTTACTAAGAACTTCTAAATTTTTTTCTGCAACTACAATATAAGGTTTTTTTAACCTTTCCCAAATCTTTATAATTTTTCTTTTATGTTCATCATTATTTCCTACTAAAACTGGAACAGGTATTATTTTCCCCATTACACAAGCCCAAAAGAAAAGAAGAAAACTTCTTGTATCTTCTAGTTGAAATACTATTTCATCATTTTCTTTAATTCCTTTAGATTGTAAAAATCCAAGAACTTTAGTTGCCTTTTCTATAAACTCATGATAACTCATAAAATATTCTTCATTTGCATTATTCACAAAAGTTATACCTTTTGTTAAGGTATCATTTTTTTTCAAAAATTCAACAATACTTTTCAAAATATAAATCTCCTTTTTATTTACTCTCTATCTTTTAAAACATCTGCTGGTGTTAATTTCCTTAATTGTTTCATTAACATAGCACTTATTAATAAATAACATACTATTACTCCTATAAATACAACAACATATAATGATATTTTCCATGTCATATCAATTCCACAAGAAATATTTGCTACAAAAAATGGATAAATAGCATCTATAAATAACTTTCCAATTGGCAATAATATAATTGTTCCTATTAATACAATTATAAAATTTCCATCTAAATATAATGCTCTTACTTCTTTTTCTCTATATCCAAATATTTTCATAAGAGAAATAGAGAAAGAGGAACGTTCTATCATTACTTTTATCATCTGATACATAACAATAATAAAGACTAGAATAGACATTGCTATTAACATTATAATAGTACTCCACATCATATCCATAAAAATATCAGCACTTTTACTAGCATCATCTTTAGTTTGTATATTATATAATCTATTTGAATCAATATCTAACTTATGGTCTGAATAAATTACATTATAGTAATCCTCATCTTTTTCAAATAATTCTCTCATACTATCAATATTCATAAAAACACATAAACCAACAGAATAAGGAACAATCTCTTTTATCTTAAAGCCATATATTCTTTCGTTTATTTCATCATTTAATGAAAGTTCATCTCCCACTTTTAATCCATACTTAGAAGCAACTGCTGTAGAAATACTAATTTCATTTTTACTATCACTTTTTATTTTAGGAAAAAATGAATTATCTTTTGTTAAACCAATAATATTAACTTCAGTATTATAGCCTAAAATTTCTTTTTTTAACCCTTCCACATAAGCTTCACTGCCTCCATTTGGTGGAGTTTTAGTTGGGTATTTATACTGATACATATACTCATACTTTACATCTTCTTTATTTTCTTTTTGCATATTTATACAAACTACATAGGTATTCATTCCAATTATAAGTATTAATAAAGAAACAAACATTCCAAATAAAATTGCAAAGCAACTTCTTTTTTCTCTTAAAAATTGACGTATTTGAAATGTTCTAACAAATCCTTTTCCTTTAATTATCATTGAATTTGTTTTTAATTTTTTTGTTTCTTTTCTAAGAAGAGAAAGGGCAGTTTTATTTAACTTACTTCTAATAATAAGACAATTTACAATCATAGCAACTAATGGTGGTATAACAATACCATATATAAGTAAATATGTTTTATATATTGCGCTTATTTCAGGAATAGAAAAATATCTATAACTATCATTTATATAAATAGAAAATGACATATTTGAATATCCAATAAAAGTTCCTACAATACCTCCAAATAAGCATACAATTACTGGCAATAAGGTATAATGAAGTATTAATTGTTTTCTTTTTACTCCTAATGCATAAAGTGCTCCAATTATAGAGCTTTCTTTTTCAATTGTATGAACCACAAAAACTGATATTACATAAGTAAGTAAAATTAATACTATTACACCAACTACTAAGCCTAATGTTATATTGATTTCTACATCATCATTTGAAGCTTTTATTCTTGGATTATCTTCTGCTTTAACAAAACTAGTAAGATTTTCAATTTCAGTTGAAAAATTTTCCTCTAATATTTCATCTGTTTTATCTTTAAGTTCTTTTGTACCATCTGATAATTTTTGAATTCCTTTATTTATTTCTTCTGTACCATTTAAATATTTTGTAATACCATATAAATATTCATTTCCATTAGGTATATTAGATAAAACTTCTGTTAATGAATTTGTTGCTTGTTGAATATTTTCATTTTCATTAGTAAGAGTGGTCATTCCATTTTTTAATTCATCTATTCCATTTACAAGACTTTGTACCTTATTTGTTATTTCTGACTTTTCTTTTTCCGCCTCTTCAGTTATTTCATCTATATATTCATTTTGTATATCTTCTGCTTTAAGTTTTTTTTCTAATAAAAAATCCTTTAGTTCATTATGATTCATATTTTTAGGCAATATATAACTATAAATATATTCTTCACTTTGATCAGATTCTCCATTAGCAAAAAGTTTTTCATATCCATTTTCTGTTACAAAAGCTGTTCCAAAAAATTTTCCATCTGAAGATGTATCACTGCTATTTTTCAAACAATTATTATAATCTGGTGTTGTTACAATACCAGTTATATTAAATTTTTCACCTCCAATTTCTATAATATCTCCAACTTTATATTTATGAGCAGTAGCATAAATTCTTTCTATTGTTATTTCATCATCTTTTTTTGCAATATTTCCTTCTGACAATTCTATAAGATTTATTTTTTCTCTATTTTTCATAAGACGAAGTACTGATTTATCTTCCATAGTAAAATCTTGAGAAAATACTTCTTCTAGTTTTACCCCTTTTTCTTCAAGTTCATTTACTATTTCTTTCTCTAATGGTACAAAAACTCCAAATTCTCCATCCTCTAGATTATTTTTTGAGTCTATATTATTAACATTGTAAATAATACTTTCTGCTGCACCTACTAAGCCTACTACCATAAACATAGATAAGGCTATTAATAAAAATAAAGCAAAATAACGAAATAAATTTGCTTTTAATTCTCTTATTGTACGTCTTAATAATAATTTCTGCATAGCTTATCCCCTTATTGTTTTATTAATTACCATTCTAGATCTGCTGCTAATATTCTTGTTTTATTTTCATATTCTTTATAAATTTCTCCATCTTTTATCTTTATAACTTTATGTACCATATCTTTTATTGCATCATTGTGAGTAACAATCATCATGGTAGTACCATATTTTTTATTAATTTCTTCTAATAATATAAGAATTTCTTTTGAAGTTTTTGAATCTAAAGCTCCTGTTGGTTCATCACATAAAAGAAGTTTAGGATTTTTTATAAGTGCTCTTGCTATAGCACAACGTTGCTGTTGACCTCCAGAAAGTTGTGCTGGGAACTTATTTCTATGTTCCATAAGTCCTAGAGTTTTTAAGAGTTCATCCATATCTAATGGATTTTTCGTAAGAAAACTGCACACTTCTATATTTTCTTTAACTGTAAGATTAGGAATTAGATTATAAAATTGAAATACAAATCCTAAATAATCTCTACGATAATCTGATAAACTATCTGAATTTAATCCTGTAATTTCTTTTCCATCTATTTTAATTGAACCACTATCTACAGTATCTAAACCTCCTATAGCATTTAAAAAAGTAGATTTTCCAGAACCTGATGGTCCTAAAATTACACACATATTCCCTTTTTCTAAATTGGTAGAAATTCCATCCAATACTTGTACAAAGCTTCCTCCTTCTCCATAACTTTTTTTAATTTCTTTTACTTCTATATACATAAAGATTTCCTCCTTTTTACTCATCTTTAATGTTTAGCTATAAAACCACCTTTTTATTTTTATATAAACTTTTCTTTATCAATATCTTAATTGAAAAAAATTATCATTTATCATCTATTAAAATATCACTTTTAAGTATAATTTTCAATATATTATTAATTTCTTACAAATTTAGTTAAAAACAATTGCAAATTTAGTTAAATTTTTATTATATTTAATTATTTTTATTCATAAATGCTTTTTTTAGATATAAAATTAACCACCAAGAATTTCCTCTTGATGGTTATAAATTATTTGTTCAGTCATTACTTTATTTTTTTAGAAAAGTTATTATTCATGTTTCAACATGAAATAAAATAAAAGAAAAAGAAGAAATGAAAGAACTTCATAACTAGTTCTATTCATTTCTTCTTTATAGATAATTATTCTTTTATATATACAGAAATTGATTTTGCTTTTACTTTAAACAATCCATATCCTTTTTCATTAATTCTTACTTTTTCATCAACATGCCCTAAATAGTCATAGAATGTAGCCCCTGCAAATTTTTCTCCTACATATATTTCTTTTTCTCCTTCATTATCGCAATTAGTAAATATTGCAACTAAACCTGAATTTGTATGCTCTTCATCACCTTCTCTAGTAAAACCTACTACATCTTCATTATCAAAGTATGAGTTTTCTCTGCCATAAGCATAATCTCTTCTTAAAGCAATTAAATCTTCTATTGAAGAAACCTTTTTTATATTTTGACATTCAATACCATATAAATCTCCATAGAATACACATGGATATCCTTTTTCTCTTAAAAGTATTATTCCATAAGCTATAGGCTTAAACCATTCTCTAACCCAGCTTTCTAAAGATTGTCCATATTGACTATCATGGTTATCTACAAAAGTTACTGCTAAATCTGGCTTGTCCTCAACTAATGTATCCTTTAAAAGTTCTCTTAAGTCATATCTACTATCACTTATAGATGCATTATAAAAATTAAAATGAAGAGGAACATCAAATAAAGATGTTGAGTTATTTGTAGCTTCAAGATAATTATTAAGCTTTTTTAAATCATTGCTCCAGTATTCTCCTACTGAAAATAATTCTTTTCCTGTTTCTTCTCTTAATTTTTTAAGCCAATTTTTATAGAAAGAAAAGCTTATATGTTTTACTGCATCTAATCTAAAACCATCTACTTTAGTTGTTTTAACATACCATTTTCCCCAATAATCTAACTCATTTACTACTTCTTCATCACTAAAATCTACATCTGAACCTAATAGATAATCATAGTTTCCTAATTCATCATCTACATCTTCATTCCATTCTTTTCCTATGAATCTAAATATTCCACTTTCTCTATGCAAAACATCATAATCAGTTCCATGGAAATTTGTCCAGTTCCACTTAAAGTTAGAATATCTTCCATTACGTCCCCAGAAATCAAACTTTGTCCATACTTCAACTTTACGAAGTTCACCTATAGTTTTTGTTCTATCGTTGTTATCATCTTTTACTGCATATGTTTTTTCAATTCCATCTGCTCCTGTTCTATGATTAAGAACTATATCTGCTAAAACTTCTATATTATTGTTATGAAGCTCATCTATAGCTTCAATATACTCATCCTTTGAACCATATTTTGTTTCAACAGTTCCTTTTTGACTAAATTCTCCAAGGTCAAATAAATCATATACAGAATATCCAACATCAGTTACTCCTCCTGCACCTTTATAAGCTGGTGGAAGCCATACTGAAGTTATTCCTAAATTAGACAGATATCCTGCTTCTTTTTTAACCTTTCTCCATAATGTTTTATCACAAGGAAGATACCATTCAAAATATTGAATCATTGTCTTGTTATTCATATTCTAAACTCCTTTTATACACATTTATAATAAAAATTTATACTCCTTGTATTATAACATTATTAGTTAAAATAATCTTTATATTTAAGTAAAATAAATATTTAAAGATTCATTTTCATATTTATGCATGCTTAATATTTGTATATTCTGATATTTCATGATTTAAAGTAATTAAATCATCAACACATAATTCATGTATAGAAGAGTGTCCAGTAATTCTTGCAAATGTTTTTAATTCTTCTAATGAAACATTAAGATAATTATAAACCCTTTGTGCTGATATATCAATTTTTAATCTTTCACGTAACTTTGGATTTTGAGTTGCTATTCCCACAGGACAATTACCTGTACCACAAATACGATATTGTTGACATGCAGCAGCAATAAGTCCTGCTGAAGCTACTGCTATTGCATCAGCTCCCATTGCTAATGCCTTTGCAAAATCTGCAGAAACTCTAAGTCCTCCAGTTATGACTAAGGATATATCTGAATGAACAGAATCAAGATATTCTCTTGCACGATATAATGCATATATTGTAGGAACTGTAGTTGCTTCCCTTAATAAAAGTGGACTTGAACCTGTAGCACCACCTCTACCATCAATAGTAATAAAATCTGGCTCTGCATAAACACAATATTCTAAGTCTCTTTCTATTTTTCCTGCTGCTATCTTATTTCATCGGTTACACTATATTTATTAGGAATATATTCAAATATATATTTATATGAATTTTCTCTTTCCTCAGGTAAAATTCCACCTTCACCACTACACATTGCAGTCTTTGCCATGCTAGAGCCTTTTGCTAATGCAATTTTTATTTCCTTTGATAAAGCACCAAATGACATATGTGATATATAAACTGGATTTTGTAAAATCATAGGACGCTTTGCGTTTTTCCCAATAACTGTCATAGTTTCAACATTATCTTCTTCATTAAGAGGTGGTGGATTTAATTGTGCTCCTAATATAAGAATATCATCCCAATTAGGCATAGGCATGGTAGTTCCCATAGAACCTCCAATAGATTTTCCACTAACAGCCATTTGATGAATTTCTTCCATGTATCTACATGACTTATCAATTCTATAAAAATTATTATCATAACTTAAATCTGTTACATTATTTTTATTAGAGGAACTACTAATATTACTATTTTCCTTATCTAAATCAATATCTTCTTCACGAAATTTAGATGCTGGTTGCTTACAAATTGGACATTCCTTAGGTGGTTCTTCTCCTTCATAAACATAACCACATACTGTACATACAAATCTTTTCATAACTACCCCTCCTTAAAGATTTCTAAAATTAAAATAAATTTTGTCTAATTTTCACTTAAAATAAAAAAAGAGCCTAAATTTTTCTTTGCTTTAGGTTCTTTTTTTAATATTTTTTACTTAAAATAAATATTTAAAGATTCATTTTCATACTTTGCTTTTATAATTTCTTTTGATTGAAGTTTTTGAGGAAGAGAAAATATTCTTTTTTCATTTTTTATTGAAACTGTAAGTTCATCACCATTTTGCAAAAGTTCTAATTCATTTTTATCTACAAAAGGTATATCAATTATGAATTTATAACCATCTTCTTCTTTTTCTAATGAAAATATCTTCTTGTTAAATAGTACTTTTGAAGGATCTATATCATTATATATTTTATCTGAAGCTTCTTTTAAAACATCATATTCTCTAAGTTCCTTTTTCATTAACTCACACTTAAAAATTGGAATATCTTTAAAACTATTCTCTATTTCTTCAATACTTTCTTTTTGTATATTAATCCATTTTTCAAAATATCCTACTGTAGATTCTTCTGAAAAAATCTTATTTATAATAACTCCATCTATATTGTAATCAAAAAGATGAAGGTAAGAAAAACTTCTCTTTGCTTCTTTTACCACTATTTTTTCAGCTGTTGTAACTATTCTTATGCTTACATTATCTTTATCCATCATAATTTTATGAAGTTCATCTATTTTTTCATAAAGCTCTTCTATTTCATCAAATATTTCATTATCAGGCATAGGTACTTTCATTGTCTTCTCAACTATTGGTTTTGCTATTTTTGCTCCTTTTCTTTTAAGTGGGAAAAATTTTTCCATCCACCATCTAAATAAATCTGGAAACTTTAATAAAGACATTGTTTCTCCTGTTGGTGCACAATCAACTATAAGCACATCATATTTATTTGAATCTTTTATTTCTTTAATCTTTATTAATGCTAAAAGCTCTTCAAACCCTGGAAATACTAATAATTCATCACTTTCTATTGTTTGCTCTGACTTAATTGATAGAAGTTTTTTTATATAATCCTTTAATCCTCCCCACTTTATTTCATTTTCTTTAACAACATCTATTTCCATTCCATAAAGATTTTCTCTTATTTCTCTTTCTTCATTTCCAAGTTTTACTCCAAAGGAATCACTTAAACTATGTGCTTCATCAGTACTCATAATAAGAACCTTTTTACCTAAATCTGCTATTTTACATGCTGTGGCTGCTGAAATGCTTGTCTTTCCTACTCCACCTTTTCCTGTATATAGTATAATTCTCATACCATTTCACCTCTACTTAAAATCTACTCCTACTTTTTTAACTTCCTTATTTTCTTTAGCTTCATATTTGTTATCTTTTATCAAATCTAGTACTATATCTGTGCCTAAACTCAAAACTTCTTTTTCAACTTTTTCTATTTTGTTTGTAATACTTTCTGGCATTAATTCCTTAAAAATTTCATATTCCATCTTTTTTAACTTTATAATATCTTTAATAAGCTTTTTATTCATGTTATTTCCTCCTATTATTTATATTTAATTTGCTTTTTACTTTGAATAATAAAATGTTGTATTTAACTAAATATAATATTTAATTCTCCATTTTCAAATTTTGCATTTGAGATTGAATATTTTCTTACAACATCTGGTAAAGGGATATTTCTTTTAAAATTTCCTATTTTAATTATTATTTCATTAGAAGACTCAAACAAATCAAAATCATTTTTTTCTGCAAAAGGTATCTTTAAAGTCAAAGAATACCCATTTTCAAGTTTTTTGAAAGTTTCATTAGAATTAATTTTTAAGACATTAAATATATTTTCATCTTCTAAAGAATCATTAATTATTCTTTGAAGTCCTTCAAAACCATTTATATCAATTTCATACCACCTAACCTTATAGGTAGGCATATCTAAGAAAACTTCTTTAAGTTTTTCTATATATTCTCCTTGTATCTTCTTCCATTCATCAAAAAAATTATTTTCTATTTCAGCTGGCATTACTCTATTAATATAAATTCCATCTACATTAAAATTATATAAATTTAGATACATATAATTTCTTTTGGTTTCTTCAACTACCATTTTTTCTGGTATAGTTACAAGTCTTATACTACATATATTTCTATTTTTTAATAAACTTTGTAATTCGCAAAGATTTACATATAATTTTTCAATATCATTTAATGCATGTTTATCTGGCATTTCTATTTTTAAAGCAACTTTTGATATTGGTCTTAAAACCTTAAGTGCCACTTTTCCTATAGGAAAAAGCTTTTCTATGTACCATGAAAGTAATTCTGGAAATTTTAGAAGAGATAAAGTTTCACCAGTTGGTGCACAATCTACTACTATTAAATCAAAAATATTTTTCTCATATATTTCCTTAATCTTTATAAGTGAAAATAATTCCTCTATGCCTGGAAATACCACCATATCCTCTAATAAATTTTCATTTTCTAATGAAGTTTCTGGCATCATATTTTTAAAAGCTTTAAACATATTTCCATAATTATTATTCATTTCATGATTTGGGTCTATCTCTAAAGCATAAAGATTATTAGCTATTTCACTATATTCTTTACCTATATCTTTCATAAATATATCTTTTAGATTATGTGCCATATCTGTACTTACAATTAAGGTTTTCATACCATTTTGAGATGCTTTTAAAGCATGAGCTGATGCTATACTTGTTTTTCCCACTCCACCTTTTCCTGTAAAAATTATTATTCTTCCCATAAAAATTCCTCCTTCATAAAATACTTCGTATCTCGAAGTATTTTTCTAAAAAAATAACTTAGTCTCCCAAGCTATTCTATTTTTATACGCCTTACTTTTTTAAATTCTTTTTCTTCTTTATTCTTCTCTTCATTACTTCTTTTTAATATACCAAAAGCTTTTATAGCAATAGTTATCAAAGCAGATTTTTCTTCATTTGAAAGCTCATCATAAATATCAGTAAAATAATGTTTTACCTCTTCTAAAAAGTTATCAAATAAACTTTTTCCTTTTTCAGTCAATGTTATCTTTACAATCCTCTTATCTTGAGTATCTCTCTGTCTTAAAATAAGATTTTTCCTTTCAAGTCTTGCTATAACTCCTGTTAGTGTATTTAGTGGAGCATTTATATACTCTGCAATACTTCCCATATTAGTGCTTTTCATCCTGTAAATATAAAATAAAGCCAACACTTCATTTTTAGAACAATCTAAAAGCTCACTATTCCATTTTTCTGGAGATAATAAACTCTTTACCTCATCTACAACTTTAAATACTATTGTTTCAAAATCAAAATTATTTTCTTTATTCATTTTATCTCCTTTAAAATAGTTCGTATCTCGAAGTATATTTTTATATTATAATTATTTTTTTATTTTGTCAATATATTTTTAGATATAAAAAAGAACTCAAACTAAATTTTTTTAATTTTAGGCTCTTTTTTATACCTTTTCTTTATTATATATTTCTTATTGTATTTGTTTTCTAACTATTTTAGTAGCCTCTACCATATTCTTTAAGCTTGCATTTGTTTCTTTTTCTCCTCTTGTTTTTAATCCACAGTCTGGATTAACCCATAGGTTTTCTTTTGGTATCTTCTTAAGCATTTTATTTAATGCCTCTACTATTTCTTCTACTGAAGGAACTCTTGGAGAGTGAATATCATACACTCCTGGTCCTACTTCTGTTTCAAAGTTGTTTTTATTAAGGGCATCTATTATTGATAAATTAGACCTTGATGCCTCAAAAGAAATTACATCTGCATCCATATTGTCTATATCTTTAATGATATTTTCAAATTCACTATAACACATATGGGTATGAATTTGAGTTGTTTCTTTTACTCCTGAATGTACTAAGTTAAAAGCTTTTATTGCCCAATCTAAATATTCTTTATACCAATCTTCTTTTCTTAAAGGAAGCTTTTCTTTTAAAGCTGCTTCATCAATTTGAATAACATTTATTCCAAAGCTTTCTAAGTCTAAAACCTCTTCACGAATTGCTAAAGCTATTTCATATGCCATTTCTTCTAAAGAAACATCTTCTCTTGGGAATGACCAGTTTAAAATTGTTACAGGCCCTGTAAGCATTCCTTTTACAGGTTTATCTGTAAGGCTTTGTGCAAAGCTACTATATTCTACTGTGATTGGTTTCTTTCTTTTTATTGTACTCCATATAACTGGTGGTTTTACACATCTTGTTCCATAAGATTGTACCCATGCCTTTTCTGTAAATAGATATCCCTCTAAATTTTCTCCAAAGTATTCAACCATGTCATTTCTTTCATATTCTCCATGAACAAGTACATCTATTCCTATTTCTTCTTGAAGCTTTATAACTTCTTTAATTTTTTCTTTAATTTTACTCTTATATTCTTCCTCTGATATTTCATTGTTTCTATAAGATTTTCTTAAAAGCTTTATTTCCTTAGTTTGAGGGAATGAGCCTATTGTTGTTGTTGGAAGAGTTGGAAGATTTAAAAATTCCTTTTGAATATTTTTTCTTACCTTTCTTTCTGGAAGACGAGTAAATAACTTTTCATCTATTTTATTTAAAACATCAGATTTTTCACCTAATCTTTCTTCAAATAGTTTTATATTATTCTCTAATAAGTCTTTACCTTTTCCTTCTGTAATTTTCTTAAGTTCATTTAATTCATTAAGCTTTTCCTTTGCAAAAGAGAAATGTTTTTTATATTTTTCTTCAAGCTTAGTTTCATTTTCTAAAGTATATGGTACATGAAGAAGAGAACAGCTTGTATTTATAACTATATTTTCTGGCTCTACAAAAGCTTTTAACTCTTCTAATATATTTAAAGTTTTCTTATAATTATTTCTCCATATATTTTTACCATTAACTACTCCTGCAAAAAGTAACTTTTCCTTTGGAAAACCATTTTTCTTAACTAATTTAAGAGTTTCTTTGCCTTCTACAAAGTCAAGACCTATTCCATCAAAGTCTAAAGAAATTATTTTTTTATATCCATCTCTTACATCTCCAAAATATGTTTGTAAAAGAATTTTTAAGTTCTTTTTACTCTTTAAAAGTTCTTCATAAATTGAAACAAAAAGATTTATTTCGCTTTCTTCTAAATCTGTTACAAGAGAAGGTTCATCAAATTGAATCCATTCACCATTTATTTCATTAAACTTTTCTAAAATATCTTTATATACTTTAACAATGTCTTCTTTAAAATCAAAAATATTTTTCTTTCCATTATACTTTGCAAGTTTTAAGAAAGTAAAAGGTCCTACAAGAACTGATTTTGTTTTAATTCTTAAAGCTAAAGCTTCATTAAATTCACTAAATATTTTATCATCATTAAGCTTTAAAACAGTATTATCATCTAAAACTGGTACCATATAATGATAATTTGTATTAAACCATTTTCTCATAGATAAGGCTTTAACATCACCTTGTTCTCCTTGATAACCTCTTGCTGCTGCAAAATATGTATCTATTTTACTTAAAGATAAGTCTTTATATTCTTTAGAAACTGCATTTATTAAAAAAGCTGTATCTAAAACTCCATCATAAAAAGAAAAATCATTAGAAGAAATAAAATCAATTCCATTTTCTTTTTGAAGTTTCCATTGTTTTTCTCTTATATCTTTTGCAGTTTTTTGAAGTTCTTCTAAAGAAACTTCTTTTCTGAAATATTTTTCAGTTATAAATTTTAACTCTCTTAACTCCCCAACTCTAGGATATCCTATTATCCCTGTTTTCATAGCTAATCTCTCCTTTAAAATATGTTCTAAATTTCTTAAGGAAAATATACCATATTTAAAGACTTATAGTGTAACTCTTAAAAACTATAGCTTGCTATAGTTTTTTATTATAGCTATTTGGTTTCTTGAATTTTATTAACTACTTTATACCCAAGTTTTTCAATAATGTTTTTTATTTCTTCTTCATTAATTGTTTGACTTCCAGTAACTATTGCCAAATTTTCTTTAAGGTTTACTTTACATGCTAAGTAACTAACATCATTTATAGCACTTTCTATTTTTCTAGCACAATTTTTACAATGCATTCCACTTATAAATATCTTTTTTTTATCTGCAATATAATTAAGAGTTTTCTCAGTTTTTTCTACACTCTCTCCTCCACAGCATCCGCTTTCACCTTTAAAGTGTTTTTTTGAATTTATTATTGCAAATATACATATTGCAATTAATATAGCTAAAATTATAATTGTTGACATAATTTTTCCTCCGTAAAAATAAAAATAACTTTTAAGTTTTAAAAAAAGAGCAGCTTATTTATGCTGCTCTTTTTTAGAATCTTTAACAAATAGTAGTTTTGAGTTATCACATAATGAACCATGCAAGCATGCCCCACAGGCTCCACAATTTCCACCACATGATGACTTTCCACTTTTCTTATCTTTTATCATGGATTTAATAATCAATGCTACAATGGCAATTAAAACAATTAATATGATAAAGGTTGATAAATTCATTATGTGTTCATCTCCTTTTATTATCTAACTGAATATTGGACCTCTACTTTGTCTGATACTTTTGGTTTTCTAACTAATAAGTAAATTAATGCTATAATTAATAGTATTGCTACAACTGTTCCAACTCCAAAGGTACCATTAACTATTAAGTTACCTATTTGGTTAATAATTAAGGCAATAACATAAGCAAATACACATTGATAAGTAATTGCAAAAGCAGTCCATTTACCATTATTCATTTCTCTCTTTATTGCACCTATTGCTGCAAAACAAGGAGCACATAATAAATTAAATGCTAAGAATGAGTAAGCAGATATTGTTGTAAAGCTTGCAGATAATGTACCCCAAATTTCTGAACCATCTTCAGCTACTTCAGCAAATCCATATAATTGTCCAAATGTTGCTACAACATTTTCTTTAGCAACTAAACCTGTAATACTTGCAACAGCTGCTTTCCATTCTCCCCATCCAAGTGGAGTAAATATCCATGCAATTACTTTTCCTAATGTTGATAATAAACTATCATTAATATCATCTACCATACCAAAGCTTCCAGCTTGAACTCCAAATGATTGTAAGAACCAAATGACAATTGTTGAAAGCAATATAACTGTTCCAGCTTTCTTAATAAAGCTAAATCCTCTTTCCCACATACTTCTTAAAACATTCACTACTCTAGGTGCATGATATGATGGCATTTCCATAACAAATGGAGCTGGGTCACCAATAAATAATTTTGTTTTCTTTAATATAATACCTGAAATAACAATTGCAAAAACACCTAAGAAATAAGCACTTGGAGCTACCCATGAAGCACCATCAAATAAAGCACCAGCAATAAGTGCTATAATTGGAAGTTTAGCTCCACAAGGGATAAATGTTGTTGTCATAATTGTCATCTTACGGTCACGGTCACTTTCAATTGTACGGCTTGCCATAATTCCTGGAACACCACATCCACTACCAATTAACATTGGAATAAATGATTTTCCTGATAATCCAAACTTTCTAAAAATACGGTCCATAATAAATGCTACACGGGCCATATATCCACAATCTTCAAGTATAGCTAAAAATGCAAATAATACAAGCATCTGTGGTACAAATCCAAGTACTGCACCAACACCTGCTACAATACCATCAAGAATTAAGCTTTGTAACCATCCAGCACAGTTAACTGCTTCTAAAAAGCTTTCAATTGCTGGGGGAATTATTTCACCAAATAATACATCATTAGTCCAATCTGTAACTATTGTTCCAACTGTTGTAACTGACACATAGTAAACTATAAACATAACTAATGCAAATATTGGCAGTGCTAATATACGATTTGTTACAATCTTATCAATTTTATCTGATGTTGTTAAGCTTTCACGATTTGCTTTCTTATAACAATCTTTAATTATTGTTGAAATATATGAATATCTTGCATCTGTAATAATACTTTCACTATCATCATCTAATTCCTTTTCTAAATTAGCAATTATTGATTCATCATCAATTTTAGTATTTAGTGATTGAATTATTTTATCATCACGTTCAAATAATTTTACACTATAAAATAACTTTTTACTTGAATCAATATTTGATGGAAGAAATTCTTCTAATTGATTTAAAACATCACCTATTTGTCTATTGTAAATGCTTTTTACAGTGTATGAAGAATTAGTAGCACTCTTTACCTTATTCATAAGCTCATCAATTCCTTGATTTCTTAAAGCTGATATTGGAACTACATCACATCTTAATTCCTTTGAAAGACGCTTATAATCTATTTTATCTCCACGTTTTTCAATTACATCAAGCATATTTACAGCAACTACAACTGGAATTCCAAGTTCTAATAATTGAGTTGTTAAATATAAGTTACGCTCTAAGTTTGAACCATCAATAATATTTAAAATAACATCTACCTTTTCATCTAATAAATATTTACGTGATACAACTTCCTCAAGTGTATATGGAGATAAAGAATAAATTCCTGGTAAATCTGTAATTTTAATCTCCTTATCTTCCTTATATTTTCCTTCTTTTTTTTCCACCGTTACCCCTGGCCAGTTTCCAACAAACTGATTAGACCCAGTTAACACATTAAACAATGTAGTTTTCCCACTATTTGGGTTACCTGCTAACGCAATATTAATAGCCATATTTATCCTCCTTTTTTTGTTAGTCTAAGCTAACTCTTATATAAAATTTAAAGTCTTTTTATTCAACTTCAATCATAGCAGCATCTGCTTTCCTAAGAGATAATTCATATCCTCTTACAGTAACTTCTACAGGGTCACCAAGTGGTGCAACTTTTCTTACATATATTTCTACGCCCTTAGTAATACCCATGTCCATTATTCTTCTTTTAGTAGCACCTTGACCAGTTAACTTTACAACTTTAACAGTATCTCCAACTTTTACTTCTTTTAAATTCATGAAAAAATTCCCCCTTTAAATCATAATCTTTTGTGCAAGTTCTTCAGAAATAGCAATTCTTGTATCTTTAATATTAACAATAACATTTTGATTCATTTTATTAACGATACTAACTTTGCTTCCTGGCACAAAGCCTAAATTTTCTAAATGACGTTTTGTTTCATTTGCGCCACCAATTCTCTTGATGACATTTTCTTCACCAATATTTGCATATGTTAATGGCATCATAATCTCCTCCCTTGATTATCCTTTGCTAACTAGATTAGTTTCTGCTAACTTTATTAGCAAAAGCTAATCTAATTAGCTGTGACTAATCTGATTAGTTGTAGCTAACTTAATTAGTCTAAGCTAACCCTTCTTTAAAAATTTAAGTTAGACACCTCTAACTTCAAGTTAAATATACTCCAATTTGCCATATATGTCAATATTCTTTCTAAAAATTTATGACTTTAACAAAAACATCTATAATTTCAATCATTAGAAGAATCTTGATATTTCAATGCTAAGTAGTTCAATTTATTTGCAAAGCACTATATGATAGAATATTATGAGGAAGTGATAACATGATTTTACAAGAATCTGGAGAGATGTATTTAGAAACTATTTATATTTTATCAAAAACTAATAGTGATGTACGTTCAATAGATATTGCCAGAAAGCTAAATTTTTCTAAACCAAGTGTATCTCGTGCAATTAATTTATTAAAAGAGGATGGCTATATAAACGTTGACAGTAAAGGCTATATTGCTTTAAGTGATAAAGGATATCAAGTAGCTTCTACAATTTATGAGCGCCACATCATCTTATCAGACTTCTTTAAAAGTATAGGGGTACCTGAAGAAATCGCAACTAAAGATGCATGTCGAATTGAACATGTTATTAGTGATGAAACAATGGATAGAATTAAAGCATTAAAAAAGAAGGATTAAACCTTCTTTTTTTCTTTTCTATAATAGATTATATTCACTTTTTAGTTTTATATAACTAAAAATATTAAATTTTTTTAATACTGATTACTTATAATTTTACCATTAAAAGTATTCTTATTGTAAATGTGGTAAACTTAACTTAAATTTATATTTATCTGTAAAAGTTCTACATATCTCTTTGCAATAGGGCTTAAGTTTACACTTTTATGACATATCCATCCAACCTTTATAACCTCTTCTACCTTTAATGGAATAGACACAATATCATTTCCATTTAAGTCTGAGCTTAAAATTCCAGTAGATATTGTGTATCCATTAAGACCTATAAGTAAATTAAAAAGAGTTGCTCTATCACTTACTTGTATACTTTTTTTATGAATTAATGTGCTTAAAATTTCTTCTGCAAAATGAAAAGAATTATATTCCCCTTGTTCAAAAGATAAATAAGGATAATCTTCTAAATCCTCTAATGTAACATATTTTTTCTTAGCTAAAGGATTTCTATGACTTACAAAAATATACGGATTTGCTTTAAAAAGCTCTGTAAAAATAAGACTATTTTCTTTAAAAATCTTATTTAAAATTTTTAACATCTTCTATTATTTCATAGGTTCTTGTTTCTCTTAAAGTAAATTCATACTCTGGTAAGTTCTTTTCTTTTAGCAAATCAACAAAAGCATTTACTGCAAAAGCATAATGCTGAGTAGAAACTGAAAAAAGCTTTCTTGAAGGCTTTTTATTTAAGTATCTTGTTTCTAAAAGCTCTGCTTGTTCTATAATCTGTCTTGCATAACTTAAAAACTCTACTCCATCTTGAGATAAATTTATTCCTTTATTAGTTCTTTGAAAAATTTCTATTCCAAACTCATTTTCAATATCTTTTATAGCATTTGAAAGACTTGGCTGAGTTATAAAAAGTTTTTTTGCGGCTTCATTAATTGAACCTTGATTTGCAACTTCTATTATATATCTTAGCTGTTGTAAAGTCATTTTCTCCTCTCCTAACTTATTATCCTAAAGATACATCTAATATCATCATAATAACAAAGACAATACTAACTCCTATTATTTTAATATTAAAGTGTTCACCTTATTATGATTCTAGAATTAGTTCCTCAATCACTACATAAATCATAGCATCTGCTACAAAAGATAACAACTATTAAGAATATTAAAAAGCTACATCAGAAAGAACTCTAATGTAGCTTTTTAATTCATAAAAAATTGTATTCTATTTTAAATATCCTGTATAATCTTTAGCGTGAAGTAAATTATTGGCATTTTCTATTCTTTCTTTTGAAGGAGGATTAATACCTTCTTTCTCAAGGCGATTTTCAATGCCAAGTTCTTGCCATTTATATACTCCTAATGTGTGATATGGAAGAACTTCAACTCTTTGAACATTATCTAATTCTTTAATAAAGTTATCTAGCTCTATTAAATAATTATCATAGTCATTTCTTTCTGGAACTAATACATGTCTAATCCAAACTGGCTTTTTAATTTCAGAAAGATACTTTGCCATATCTAAAATATTTTTATTAGTTTGTCCTGTAAGCTTTATATGCTCTTCATCATTTATATGCTTTATATCAAGAAGTATTAAGTCTGTATATTCCATAAGTTCATTAAACTTAGTGAAAAAAGGTTCTTCTCTAGTAAATGGATTTCCACTTGTATCTAGTGTAGTATTTATGCCTTGTGCTTTTGCTTTTTTAAATAAATCAATTAAAAAGTCTATCTGCATCAAGGCTTCTCCACCACTTACAGTAATTCCTCCATCTTTTCCCCAGTAAGATTTATATCTTATAGCTTTTTCAAGTAATTCATCTGGAGTAAATTCTTGACCTTTTTGCATATTCCAAGTATCAGGATTGTGGCAGAATTCACATCTCATGCCACAACCTTGTACAAATATAACAAATCTTATTCCTGGTCCATCTACAGAACCAAATGTTTCTAATGAATGAATATATCCCTTCATAAATTTATTACATTCTTTCATGACAAGTTCTTGCAATAACATCAAGTTGTTGTTCACGAGTTAAATCAATAAATTTAACAGCATATCCAGATACACGAATTGTAAAGTTTGCATATTCTTCTTTTTCTGGATGTTCCATAGCATCCTTTAACTTTTCAATTCCAAATACATTTACGTTAAGGTGATGAGCTCCTTGGTTAAAGTATCCATCTAAAACTTGAACTAAATTCTTAACACGTTCATTATCATCATGTCCTAATGCACTTGGGTTTATAGTTTGAGTATTAGAAATACCATCTAATGCATCTTCATATGGAAGCTTAGCAACTGAGTTTAATGATGCTAATAAACCATTTTGTTCTGCACCATAACTTGGATTAGCTCCTGGAGATAATGGTTCTCCTGCCTTACGTCCATCTGGAAGAGCTCCTGTTGCCTTACCATAAACTACGTTTGAAGTTATTGTAAGTATTGAAGTTGTTGGTTCTGAATTACGATAAGTGTAACATTTCTTTAACTTATCTAAGAATGTCTTTAATAACCATTCTCCTATTTCATCTGCACGGTCATCATCATTTCCGTATCTTGGGAAGTCTCCAGTTGTTTCAAAGTCTACAACTATTCCGTCTTCATCACGAATTGTCTTAACCTTTGCATATTTAATAGCTGATAATGAATCTATTACATGAGAGAATCCTGCTATTCCTGTTGCAAATGTACGTCTTACATCAGTATCTATAAGTGCCATTTCAGCAGCTTCATAGTAGTACTTATCATGCATATATTGAATCATGTTTAGAGAATTTACATATAATCCTGCAAGCCAATCCATCATAGTATCATATTTTTCCATTACTTCATCATAATCAAGATATTCAGAAGTTATAGGCTTATAAGCTGGTCCTACTTGGTTCTTTGTCTTACAATCTACTCCACCATTTATAGCGTATAATAAACATTTTGCAAGGTTTGCTCTAGCTCCAAAGAATTGCATTTCCTTACCAGTTTCAGTAGCAGATACACAGCAGCAAATTGAATAGTCATCACCCCATATTGGTCTCATAACATCATCATTTTCATATTGTATAGAACTTGTCTTAACTGAAATGTAAGCAGCATACTTTTTAAATGTTTCAGGTAATCTTGAAGAATATAATACTGTTAAGTTTGGTTCTGGAGCAGGTCCCATGTTTTCTAATGTATGTAAGAAACGATAATCTGTCTTTGTAACCATTGAACGTCCATCCATACCTAATCCAGCTACTTCAAGTGTTGCCCATACTGGGTCTCCTGAGAATAATTGATTGTATGAAGGTATTCTTGCAAATTTAACCATTCTGCACTTCATAACAAGATGGTCAATTAATTCTTGAGCTTCTTCTTCTGTTATTGTTCCATTTTCCAAATCTCTTTGAATGTATATATCTAAGAAAGTTGATACACGTCCAACACTCATTGCTGCTCCATTTTGAGTCTTTATTGCAGATAAGTATCCAAAGTATAACCATTGAACAGCTTCCTTTGCATTACTAGCTGGCTTTGATATATCATATCCATAGCTTTCTGCCATTACTTTCATTTCTTTTAATGCTTTTATTTGTTCTGCTATTTCCTCACGTAAACGGAAATCATCATCTCTCATTACGTCTCTTCCACAATTAGCAAAATCTTCTTGTTTCTTTTCTATTAAAAAATCTATTCCATAAAGAGCTACTCTACGGTAATCACCTACTATACGTCCACGTCCATAAGTATCTGGAAGACCTGTAACTATTTTATTGTGACGAGCCTTTTTTATTTCTGGAGTGTAAATATCAAAAACTGCTTGGTTATGAGTTTTGTGATATTTTGTGAATATTTCATGTAATTTAGGATCTGGTGTATATCCATATGTTGTACAAGCTTGTTCTGCCATTTTTATACCACCATAAGGCATGAAAGCTCTTTTTAAAGGCTTATCAGTTTGAAGTCCAACAACCTTTTCTAAGTCTTTTAATTCTTCACTTATATATCCTGGCTTATGTGATGTAATAGATGATACAATTTCTGTATCCATATCTAATACTCCACCTTTTGCACGTTCCTCTTTTTGTAGTTCTTGTAATTTCCCCCATAACTTATCAGTTGCTTCTGTTGGTCCTTCTAAGAATGATTCATCACCATCATATTGTGTGTAGTTGTTTTGTATGAAATCTCTTGTACTAATTCTTGTTTTCCAAAGCTTTCCTTTAAAACCATTCCATTGTTCAAATTGTTCCATAAAAATTTGACCCTCCTAAAATTTGAAGTTAATATAAATACCTATATGAATAATATAAACTATTTAATAATTATTATCAAGTAGTTTTTTAAATATTTATTAAAAACTATTTTTTTATTAATAAACTCTCTATTCTTAATAATGTAATATAGTTTATAATTACATTATAAACTATATTACATCAAACTTTAAATATCTATATAAATATTGCTTTAATTTTTTTAAAATAGTAAACCACTTTTTTGTTTAAACATGAATAAAAGGCATATTAAAACAAAAAAATTAATATACCTTTTACTTATTATTTTTCTTTTATTTTAGTTATAAGATTAGAATTTATATATTCAGACTTTGAAAAACCTTTTTTAAAATATCTAATTTGCTTATATTTTATACCTTCCATCTCAAAATCTAAAATATCTATTCTATCTCCCTTAAATACTAAAGGTTCTTTTTTCCCTTTAACAGTTATCACTACTTCCATATTATTTTCCTCTCTTTTAAGCAAAGTTTTTTAATATTTTTTAATTAAATAAAATATTAAAAAAAATACTAGAAATATAATATTATATTCCTAGTATTTTATCAATACATTCATATAAATTTAAACAATATATTTAGTTTCCTGTTGGAATAAATGGTCTTATTGAACTTGCTACTGAACTTATAGGCATTGTTTGAAGATATATCTTTCCTGGTCCTGTTACCTTTGTATTAAAAAGACCTTCCCCACCTAAAAATTTATTTTTAATACCTGGTACAGATTCTATTTCTATGCTACAGCTTCCAGACATTGCAGCTAAATACCCTGTATCTATTATCATAGATTCTCCATATCCTAACTCATAAGTTTCAATATGTCCATCAAACTCTACAAAAGCTATTCCATTTCCAGACAACTTCTGCATTATAAATCCTTCTCCTCCAAAGAATCCTGCTCCAATCTTTTTCTGAAAATGTACAGAAAGATTTACACTTGACTCAGATGCTAAAAATCCTGATTTTTGTACTATCATTTCATTTCCTGGTGAAATTTCAAATGCTAATATATCACCTGGGAAGCTTGATGCAAAAGCTATCATTCCTTCTTTTCCTTGAGCTGTATATCTATTTTGAAACATTGCTTCTCCAGAAAGCATTCTTCCAAAAGCCTTTCCTATTCCCCCATTAGTAGTTGTTTCCATTTTCATATTAGGACTCATCCAACACATAGACCCTTTTTCTGTAATTAATGTTTCATTAGCTTCTACCTCACACACAACAACTGGAAGAGGTGCTCCTTTAATCTCATATCTCATATTATCATCTCCCATTAAAATACTTACCAATTACAAATTACCATATTCAGAATACTTAGTCAATTATTAATTTTACATTTTTTGCAAATTTAATAATTTTTCAAATAAATATCTACTTATTCTTTTTATATTCTTCTATTTTCTTGGCTAAATCCTCTAAATATTCATATCTCTCATATTTATATAAAAGTTCCTCTTCTGTTTTTTCTTTCTCCTCTACAAGCTCTTGAAGCTTTCCATAACTTGATGAATTTTTAACCATTTCTTCTTCTAATTGTGATATCTTTTCTTCAAGCTTTGTTATATCCTCTTCTATTGTTTCATATTCCTTAGCTTCCTTAAAAGAAAATTTAGGTCTTGTATCTTTATTTTTCACTCTTTGTGTTTCAGATTTCTTTTCTTTTTTCTTTTCATCCTTTTCTACTTCCTCAACCACCTTAGAAATCTGATAATCACTAAAGTTTCCATGATAAAGTTTTATAAAACCATTTCCTTCATAAGAGAAAATCTTATTACATATTCTATCTAGAAAATATCTATCATGGGATACAACTACAACAACCCCTAAAAAATTATCTAAAAAGTCTTCTAAAATAGTTAATGTATTAATATCTAAGTCATTTGTAGGCTCATCTAATAAAAGTACATTAGGGGATTCCATTAAAACTCTTAAAAGATGAAGTCTTCTCCTTTCTCCTCCTGAAAGCTTTTCTATTTTAGAGTATTGAAGAGTTCCATCAAAAAGAAATCTTTCGCATAAAGTAGATGCTGTTATTTTGCTTCCATCAGCTACTGGAATAACCTCTCCACCTTCTTTTATATAATCTATAGCCTTCATATTAGGGTCCATACTGCTATTATCTTGGGCAAAACATCCTATTTTAACTGTTTCTCCTACTTCTATTGAACCTGAATCTGGCATAAGTTTTCCTCTTAATATATTTATAAGAGTAGTTTTTCCGGCTCCATTTTCTCCTACAATACCAATTCTATCTGTTTTAGTAAAAATGTAGCTAAAATCCTTTATAAGTGTTTTATCTTTAAAAGACTTTGATATATTATCTATTTCTATTATTTTCTTTCCAAGTCTTGTTCCTATAAAAGATATTTCTAAATTTTCCTGTGGTTTTACATATTCTCTATTTACTAATTCATCAAATCTTTGAAGTCTTGCCTTTTGCTTTGTGGTTCTAGCCTTTGCCCCTCTTCTTACCCATTTAAGTTCATTTCTTATTAAAGACTGTCTTTTATCTTCTAAAGCTTGCTCAAGCTGTAATCTTTCCATTTTCTTTTCTAAAAAGCTAGTATAATTTCCTTCATAGGAATACATTGTTCCTCTATCCAACTCTAAAATTTTATTTGTAACTCTATCTAAAAAATATCTGTCATGGGTAATCATTAAAAGAGCACCCTTTCTTGAATTTAAATATTCCTCAAGCCATTCTATTGACTCTGAATCAAGATGGTTTGTAGGTTCATCTAATATTAATAATTCACAAGTAGAAATAAGTGCTGAAGCAAGAGCTACCCTCTTTTTTTGCCCTCCTGAAAGATTTTTTATTTTCTCATCATAATTTTTTATACCAAGCTTATTTAAAATACTTTTAGCTTCATTTTCTAAAGCCCATAAATTTAAGTCATCTATTTCTTGTTGAAGCTTTAAAATTCTTTCATTTAATTCTTCTCTTCCACCTAATGACATTTTTTCAACTAAATCTTCATATTCCTTTAGGATTTTCATTTCTCTTGTTTCTCCTCTGAATATCTGCTCTAAAATAGTTGCCTCTTCTTTAAAATTCTGGTTTTGTGAAAGATATTCTATTCTTACATTCTTTCCTTTAGTAACAGTCCCATCATAAAATTCATCAAGACCTGCTACTATTTTTAAAAAAGTAGATTTTCCTGCTCCATTTACACCAATAAGTCCAACCTTATCTCCTTCATTTATTCCAAGAGAAACATCTTTTAAGAGATTTTTCTCACTATAGCTTTTGCTTATATGTTCTAATGTAATTAAATTCATAACAATCCTCTCTTTGATAAAAAGAGTTGTCACTTAAAGAAACTTAATAACTATATATTAATATTTCTTAATGCAACAACTTCTTTATTTTTGCTTATGCTTTATATGTAAATATTTTTATAACTTTAAAGTAGAAAAATTTCTTTCAAGTTTTTTAAATGCCATTTCCTTTGTAAGAGTATAATTTTCTTTATCAATTACAATCTTATAAATATTAGGGCATCCTTCTTCTCTCCACTTTTTCATGTATTTTGCATTAACCTCAGTTCTGTAATAATACTTCTCGTCATATTCATCTGAAAATTCAAAATACTGAAAAATAGATTTTTTGTCAAATTTTATTTCACTTGACTTTAAATTTCTAAAAATAGGTTCAAAAAACCTTATAGGAATTTCATAATTGTATCTTCCTTTTATAGACTTTCCTTCTAATAAAGCTCTTTTTAAAAATCTATATTTATCTATTTCTTCATCTTTTATATTAAGCTTAAATATTGGCTCATCTTTTTTGTTTTTTTCTAGCTTTATTTTTATCATTTTTACCTTTCTCCATAAATAGTGAATCTAAACCTAAAAAGAAAAATGCAATAAAAGCACATATAAAAACTACCTTTATCATTTTTTCATTATCTATCTTCACATTAAAAGATAGACAAGCTATTATGTATGCTACTGCTCCTGTAACTCCAGTTCCAAATAAATGAACTATTATGCTAGAAGTACTTTTTTTAGATATAACTTTTTTTAAAACTATTAATTCTCGCAAAAATAGTGCTACTAAAGCTATATTTAATATTATTGTAATTATAGACATTAATTTTCCTCCTACTTTATTCTAATACAAGTTCCACTGGGCAATGGTCTGAACCCATAATATCACTTAAAATATCAGTACTTTTTAACCTATCTTTTAAGCACTCAGATACTAAAAAGTAATCAATTCTCCACCCAGCATTATTTTTTCTTGCACTAAATCTATAAGACCACCAAGAATATTTTCCTTCTTCTGTTGGATAAAAATATCTAAAAGTATCTATAAATCCTGAGTCAAGAAGTTTTGAAAATTTTTCTCTTTCTTCATCTGTAAAGCCTGCATTTTTTCTGTTTGTTTTAGGATTTTTTAAATCTATATCTTTATGTGCTACATTTAAATCTCCACATACAATAACTGGCTTTTTTTCTTCAAGTTTCTTTAGGTAAGCCTTAAAATCCTCTTCCCATTTAATTCTATAATCTAGTCTTGCAAGTTCTGTTTGAGAATTTGGAGTATATACTGTAACTAAATAATAATCCTCAAATTCTAATGTTATTACTCTTCCTTCTTTATCATGTTCCTCTATTCCTATCCCTTTTTTTACTGAAATAGGTTTAATTCTTGTAAATATAGCTGTTCCTGAATATCCTTTTTTCTCTGCATAATTCCAATACATTTCATATCCTGGAAGATTTAAATCTATTTGTCCTTCTTGAAGTTTAGTTTCTTGAATACAAAATATATCTGCATTAATTTTATTGAAAATATCTACAAACCCCTTTGCATAAACAGCTCTCAAACCATTTACATTCCATGAAATCATTTTCGTCATAAGTTTTTCCTCCATACTTATAATAAAAAATTATATCATACCTTATATTACAGTTCAAAAATAAATAGATTACAATTTAGTAATTTTATTATATTTGTTATTAAATTTTGAATAACTTATTAAGGAAATAATAAAGTTTAATAGAAAAAATAAGTTTAGAAATTTCCCTTAGTTAAAACAGATAAATATACATTTAGGAATTGATACAATTTATTATAGAAAAAGGACTGTAAATAATGATTTTTTCATAATTAACAGTCCTTTTTTTATGTATTAATTAGTTTTTAAAGGAATGTATTGGTGCTGGAATTCTTCCACCTCTTGCAATGAATTTTTCTGATGAATTTTCATTTACTTTCATTACAGGAGCTCTTCCTAAAAGTCCTCCAAATTCAACCATATCTCCAACCTTGCAACCTGGAGCTGGAATAATTCTAACTGCTGTAGTTTTATTATTAATAACTCCAATAGCTGCTTCATCTGCTATCATAGCTGATAAAGTAGAAGCTGGAGTATCGCCTGGAACTGCAATCATATCAAGACCTACTGAACATACACATGTCATAGCTTCAAGCTTTTCTAAGTTTAATGAATTATTTAAAACTGCATCTATCATTCCTGCATCTTCTGAAACTGGAATGAAAGCACCACTTAGTCCTCCAACGTGACTACATGCCATAACTCCACCTTTTTTAACAGCATCATTCAACATTGCAAGAGCTGCTGTAGTACCATGAGTTCCTACTGTTTCAAGTCCCATTTCTTCTAAAATGTGTGCTACAGAATCTCCTATTGCTGGTGTTGGTGCTAAAGATAAATCGATTATTCCAAATGGAACACCTAATCTCTTTGAAGCTTCTTGAGCAACTAATTCTCCCATTCTTGTTACCTTAAAGGCTGTTTTCTTTATAGTTTCTGCTAAAATATCAAAAGATTCTCCTCTAACCTTTTCTATTGCTCTCTCTACAACTCCTGGTCCACTAACTCCAACATTTATAACAACATCAGCTTCTCCAACACCATGGAAAGCACCTGCCATAAATGGATTATCTTCTACAGCATTTGCAAATACAACAAGTTTTGCACATCCAAATCCTTTTTGTTCCTTTGTAAGTTCTGCAGTTTCTTTCATTATAACTCCAAGGTCTCTTACTGCATTCATATTTATACCTGACTTAGAAGAACCTACATTTACAGAAGAACATACCTTTTTAGTTTTTGCTAAAGCTTCTGGAATAGATTTTATAAGTATTTTATCTCCTTTAGTGCATCCTTTTTGTACTAACGCTGAAAATCCTCCAATAAAATCAATTCCAAGTTCTTCTGCTGCCTTATCTAAAGTTTCTGCAAACTTAACATAGTTATCTTCATTAGTAGCTCCACCAATTATAGAAATTGGAGTAACTGAAACTCTTTTATTAACTATTGGAATACCAAATTCATTTTCAATTTCCTTTGCAACTTTAACTAAATCCTTAGCACAAGTCATTATTTTATTATATATCTTTTCTCTTGCCTTATCTCCATCTGCATCTATACAATCTAATAAAGAAATTCCCATAGTTATTGTTCTAATATCTAATTTTTCTTCCTCTATCATCTTTATAGTTTCAAGAACGTTTTGGGCATTTATGTTATAACTCATTAAAAATTCCTCCTAAAAAATTATAGTGAATGCATAGATTTAAAGATATCTTCTCTTTGAATCTTAATATCAACACCTAATTCTTTACCTTTTGCTGAAAGTGCAGCCTTTATAGCATCAAAATTTACATTAGCATCTTTAATGTCAGTCATCATCATCATTGTAAAATAATTATCCATAATTGTTTGTGAAACATTCAGGATATTTATGTTAAATTTTTCAAGTTCAGCACTTAC
>CACZYK010000012.1 GCA_902785295.1 uncultured Clostridium sp. | reverse complement strand
AGGAAACTTTTTTAAGAGTGCTATTGCATCGCCTGTTGGCTTGGTAGCAACAGCAGGAAATAATCTTGCTATAATCGGACAAAATGTTTATGACTCTTTGGGAGAGAGATTTAAGTTTTTAACAGAAGATGAACTTAAAAGAAATAAACAAATTGTAGAAAACTTGAATATACAAAATCAAGAGATAGCAGAAAATATAAGCGAATTCTTTGGTGCAGATTTAGATAGAATATCGGGTAAAATCGGAAGTGGTGTAGGACAAAGTTTGTCATCACTTGGATTTAATGCAATGGGGGCAAGTCCTTTAATGATAGCCTTGTTTGGTGTAAATACCGCTGGGGAAAATATGGCACTAGCAAGAGAAAGTGGAAGAAGTGCAACCGAATCGGTAGGTCGTGGTAGTTTAGCGGGATACTTTGAAGCAAAATTAGAAAACTGGGGATTACAAAATCTTGTTAAAAACATAACACATAATACAGTTTTAAAGTCAATCACAAATTCTTTTAAAACAGAATTTATTGAAGAAATGAGCCAAAACTTATCAACCGATTTGATAATGAAAGATATAACAAAGAAAGATTGGACTTCTATAATTACCGATGCACTTGAAGCAGGTGTATATGGTGGTATTAGTGGTGGTATAACTGGTGGTGCTGGTTCATCTATAAACAGATTAGCAAATACAAACCTTAAGAAACAAATTATAGATGGTATACAAGAAAAAGCAGGAAGAAAATTAAATAAGCAAGAATTACTAGCCGTTGATAAGGTTGTAAATAGAGCAGATATAAAATTTGATGATGCTGTTAAAAGTGCAACAGATTCATTAAATAATGATGAAGAAATGCGACAAGCAATAATAGATACCTTGAACGAACAATCAGACAGATTGAAATATGGTAATGATTTTAATTATTCAAATGTAACGACAAGAGCCAAAGAGATTATGGAAGAAATAATCGCTGGTAAAAGACAAACAGAAGAACAAAATCATAACAAGATAGTTGATATAGTTGAAAATAATTCAAACTTAAATAAAGAAAATAAAGATAGAACTGTTGCTATGATGGAGGCTTTCTTGTTAGCAAATGAAGAAACATTTGGAAAGTCTGTATCAGACCAGTTAAAAGATTTTGAAAACTTAAGAATTAGCAGTGAATCAGAAGCAATATCAGAACCTATGGATAGATTGGCTTTTGAAGATAATGATAATACTTATGTAAATGAAGCAGGCGAACTTGTAGATAAGACAACAGGACAAGTATTGTTCCAAAGTGCTTATGCTGGTTCAAGGGTAGATTATGATAGGCCTAGTTTAGAAGCAATAGGAAGTGGTGAAGGTGCAATGATGCACGGATATGGACTTTATTATGCTCTTGATAAAAATATAGCAGAAAGATACAGATATACTTTTACTGAAAGTGAAAGCAATAAATATTATGAAGATAAGTTAAATGACTTATATACATCTCTTATAGATAAAAATGAGTATGGTAAAGCAAGTATAATAGAAAGTTTATTGATAAGACATACTGATGAAGATATAAAAGATATGTTATCAGAAGGTATGATAACACAGAAAGATGTGGATTGGTTTAGAAGTATTGAAGATAAATATCTTGATAAAAGTAAAAAAGTTGGACAAGTCCACGAAGTAGATATTCCTGAAAATCCTTATTTACTTGATGAACAAAAACCTTATAGTGAGCAATCTGATTTTGTTAAAAATGCCTTGAAAAAAATGATTCAAGAACACGAAGATGCTGGATTTGGTGATACTACTGCAATTATAAAAGAAATGATAGAACAAGAACCTCAATATTCAACAGGAGAAGCAATATATAGTTCTTTGGTTCATTATTTCCAAGATATAAATAAACAATTTGGTGTTGAAGAAAATCCACAAAAGAAAGCATCAGAATTATTAAACGAATACGGTATTAAAGGTATTACTTATGAAGGGGGAATTGATGGAAGATGTTTTGTAATCTTTAATCCTGAAGATGTAAAAGTTCTTAGAAAGAAGTTTGATGAACTTGGTAATGTTTTATTCCAAAAAGAACAGCAAGATATTCGTGGTTATGTAGATGTAGCAAATAAACTTGTAAATATACTTAAAACAGGTAATAGAGATACAGTTGTCCACGAATTAAATCATTTATTCTCTATTTACAGAATAGATTTAGCAATTAAGAATAATAAACTTGATGTATTAAATCCTTTATTCAAACACTTTAATTTAGAGCCTACTGTTGAAAATGCAGAAAAATTAAAGAACGAAGAATATTATCAAGAAGAAATTGCAAAGATGTCTATAAACTATATGGCACAACACGAAGCACCATCAACAGGACTTAGAAAATATTTTGAAGAATTTAGACAATGGGCTATGTCTGTATGGGAAAACTTAAAGAAAAAAGGATTAGTTCAAGAAGAAGAACTTAGTCAAGATGTTGTTGATTTCTTTGATAGTCTTTATTCTTTAAAAGAGATTGATGTTGAAAGTGTGGCAAAGGCAAGAGAACAAGTAAGACAACTTGTAAAAGATATTAAAGCAGGTAAAGCGGTCAATATAGAAAATATCAATATTGATGAAGTATATCGTTTGCTAGATGCAAAGAATCGCCGTATTCCTAGAGCACCAAAGAATTTAAGACAAGCATTAGTTAGTGCTGGTGGAATTAGTAATACACTTGCAGAAAGTCTTGATTTAAAAGAACTTATGGGTGAACAAGATAAAAAATATAGTCGTTTATTTACAGAAAAAGGAAAGATAAAAGATGAGAATCAACTTGTAGAGTTCTTAAAATCAAATGGATTTATGGCATCAGAAGAAGCACAAACAGATACACAAGTCGGTAGCGAATTTGATAGAGCAATGAACTTACTTGAAAATGCTGAAAATGTTTATTCTGAGAAAGATGCACAAGCCTTAGCAATGAGAGAAAACACTTTGCAAGCAGTAGAAGAAGCAAATCAATTATTAGATTCTTTGGGTGTAGATGCAGAAGAAGTAATGCAACAGATACAAGAATTAAAGAAATCTGATATAACAGCCGTATCAAAGAGCGAAGTAAAGCAACTTGATAACAAGATAAAAGAACTTGAAAAGGAATATAAAAAACTTAACAAGGAAGTTATTAAGTCAACAAAAGAAAATATGCAGGAAATGAGAGATAAGGTTGTCGACTTTATCAGAGCACAAAAGATTGATAGTGAAGATAAAGCAAAACTTATAACTAAAGTAAAGCAAGCAAACACCGAATATATGCTTGATAAGACTTTGAACGAAATAACAGAAAAAGCAAAAGAGTATTATGAAAAAGAACAAAAAGACATCTTATCAAATGCTATTGAAAAAGAACTTAAGAAAACAAAAGCAAAAGATGTAAAGAATCAAAAGTATTTATATGAAGATAATAAATTGTTTAACAACTTGAGAAATTATTCAAAAATGAATCAAGAACAAGCAGAAATCGAATTATCTAAATTTATGGGTAAAGAAGATTTAACCTATGATGAACAATTAGAAAAACTTTATTTATCATATAAAGCAAACGGTAAAGATGATACTTCTGTTGATTTAATGAACGAATTATTAGATACAATTAAATATACAAAGTTGCAATCAAAACAAGCAAAAGATGAAAAAGAGTTCCTTGATTACTTGGATAGAAAAGAAAACAAAGATGAAATGATTCACGGAGTTAGAACAAGAAAAGTAACAGGTGGATTTGAAAAAGGAGTTGCAAGATTTGTAAACGGATTAAATTCTATGTTAAGATTCGTTGCCGGTAAAGATGTTGCAGAAAAGTATAACTTTGAAAATCTTGAAACACAGAAGAATATAAAGACTTTCAACTTTTATGAAGCACAAGCCAAAGAATCTATGGATATATTCGGATTTAAGAAAATGGGCGACTTGCTTAATAAAATACAGGAAATGAGAAAGAAAGTTGCTACACTTTCCTATTATGATGAAAAATTAGGACAAGGCAAGTATGACTTGACTAAAATGGATATTATAGATTTGTATAACGATTATAAAAATGCTGATACAAAAAAGGCTATGGATAATATCTATGGTGAAGCACAAATAACTGAACTTATAGATATGTTGACAGATGAAGAAAAAGAGTTTGGCGACAGTTTACAAAAGTATGTAAATGAAAGATATGAAGAAACAAACAAAGTATTTGTGAAAGCATATCAAACAGATTTACCTAAAATAGATAACTACTGGCCACGAACATCTGAAAGAACAACAAACGAAACAGATGCTTTTGATACATTTAAAAAGCCTAGTGAAACACCTAGTCAATTAAAAGAAAGAAAGAAGGGAAATGTTATTGTAAAGCCTATGGATGCATATAGCAAATTCCAAAATCATATTGAGAGTTCTTTCTATTTAACAGAAATGGCACTTCCATATAAAGAATTGTCTGAAACAATAAATTCAATGAGAGTTAAAAACGAAATCACAAATAAATTTGATGATAAAGTTTATAAAGACTTGAAAGAATTAGTAGATAATTTAAGTTATTCGGAATACTTTGCATATAGAAAGAAAGATTTACAAAGTGGTATGTATGATAAGATTCTTAATAACTGGGTATCTGCAAAGATAGGTGGTATTGCTCCGACAGTATTTGTAAAACAGTTATTGTCTGCGACAAACTATGCAACAGAAATGGGTTATAAAAACTGGGCTAAAGGAATATTCGAATACTTTAAGAATCCAAAACAAGCAAAAAAGTTTATGGAACAATATGCTGGTGATTATCTAAAACAAAGATATAAGACTGGTTATAATGATGCAATGAGTCGTGTTAAAGAAGATGCTGGTAATACTCCAAAAGTAATTCCTGCAAATATTAAAAACGGTTTAATAGATGGTATTACTTGGATGACAAGAGCAGGAGATATAAGTGCTATTATGGTTGGTGGTTATCCTAGATTAAAACAACTTATCAATAGTGGTATGTCAGAAGAAGAAGCGGTTAAAACTTGGATAACTGAAACAGAAAGAGCACAGCAGTCAAGGACTATGGCTAATCAATCAAGATTCCAGCATAATAGGACTTATAGATTGATAAGCAACTTTAAGAATACTCCTATACAGTATATGAGAAAAATAAATGATACTATTGTCGGATATATGAATGGAGATATTAGCAAAGATGTTGCAACAAGAACATTATTCAATTATGCAGTAATTCAACCTGTATTATTAGGTATGGTAACGGCACTTATGTATAATATCACAGCACCTGATGATAAAGACAAGAGTTATCTTGATGAAACAATCAAGGCTTTAATAATGCAATTCTTTAATCCTGTTGGTGGTGTTAGTGATGTTGCAAGTGCTTTTGTTGATACAATGCAAGGAAATAAAGTATATGATATGCAAACACCAGCCTTTGGGGAAATGGTTCAAGCAGTCAAGAAATTACAAAAGAAGAAGAAAGATGCTTTTGATTATACTGAAATAATGTTACCATTTATTGAGGCGACAACAGGAGCACCTATATCAAGAACAGAAAAACAGATAAAGGCACTAATAAGATGATAATTTATAAAATTGATTTTATACAGTGTGAAATATATAATAAAAATACGGAGGTGTAGAAATGCAAACAATAACAAGAAACTGTGGAGAAACCTTTACTTTTGAAATTACAAAAGATGATTTGACACCTATTGAATTAGAAGGAATTTCAAGAGTTAGATTTGTTATAAAATCAAAAGGAGCAATGACAAATATAATTGATAAAGAGATATTGACCCCTGAATCAAATATAGTAATGTTTCAGTTAGACTCAACAGAAACAGCAAATATTCCAGTTGGAAAATATATTGGTGCGGTTAAAATATATCGTGATAATAATATGGATGCTGAAATATGGAACGATGAATTTAATGTAATAAATGGAGTTGTATAAGATGACAAATGTAATTGTTAGAACGACAGAAAATATAATTGCGACACTTAGACCAAAGCAAGGAATACAGTGCGAAGAAAATATTTTATATTTATTTGACCCTAATGTTGTTGTATCAATTACAGAAGCAACAGCAAGAGAATGGTTAGAACAACAATCAGAAGCATATTTAAACGAATATATAAAACCTATAATGGATGCTTATGAAGAAGAAAAAGAAAGAGATATTGATGCTTATGTAGAAGAAAAACAATCAACAATATTCTTTGATAATACAAACTTTACAGGAACAACAACAGCAGAAACATTAAATATTACAGGAGCTACAACTATTGGTGATAAATTAACAACAGTTGGTGATATAATTCTTGAAAATGGAGAACGTACACGATATATAAGATTTAAAAAATCAAATGATGATACTATTCATGCTCAAATTTCAAATATGTATGTTTCTAATGTGCTTTCAACTTTAAACTTTTCTTCCACTTATAATACAGAAAAATATGCACAAATATCTATGAGTGCCGGAAAAAATATAAAATCATCTGTTTCTGTGACGGCAGAAGAAAATGATGAAGCTACAGATAGTACTAACATTGGAAGAAAACAAATAGCAACCCAAGGTTGGGTAAATAACCCAGAAAAATCACTTAATGTTGTTCATAGGTCTGGTGATGAGGAAATTTCAGGTCGTAAAGATTTCTTAGATGGTATTACAGCTCCAAATCAGTTAGATTATACTAACATATCTAACTGCATAACAGAAATACCACAAAACATTAAACTAGAGTTAAATAATGGAGTATTGACACTTAAAGCAGGGTCAAAGGTTTATGTGCCAAATGGTGCAGGTGTGTTTGATGTTGTGACAATTGCAAATGATTTGACAGCAACAAGTACAAGTAATGAACAAAATCTTATATTTTTATTTAATGGTGGTTTAGGTAGTATGCCTATAAAACAATGCTTTTCTGGTAGTTCTGCCCCAAGTGCTTATCAGTATATGTTCTGGTATGACACAACAAATAATCTTGTTAAATTCACAGCTGATAGTGGTTCAACTTGGACAGCAAATTCAAACAGTTTACCATTAGGTTTAGTGACCGTTTCAAGTTTAGAAATAACCAGTATAGACCAAGTATTTAATGGCTTTGGATATATTGGTTCAACAGTATTTGCTTTACCTGGTGTCAAAGGTTTAATTCCTAATGGTAGAAACGAAGATGGAAGTTTGAAAAATATTGAATTAAATATAACAGAAGTAAGAACATCTACAGGGGCAAGTACTGATGCATCTGTAATTGGTGTTGTTGGAGTAAACAGTATTACCAACTATAATTCTTATGGGTTAGTGTACGATGAAACTTCAAATTATATGTATCATTCTGGCGAAATCGTTTATCAAATTCCTTATACAAACATTTATAGTCAAGTGAATGGAAAAATTGGCTCAAATATAAAGTTTAAAATAGTATTCCACGCAGTAGATTACGATACAAAATTTATCGGTCGTCAGGCTATGCCTAGTGATAAATTTGTAAATTTAAATTTATTAGCTTCAGATTCAGGTTATACCGCACCAGCAAATGGTTATTTTACAATAGATAAAATAGGAACAGCTCTCAGATGTTCTATTAAACGAAATGGTATAGAAATAGGTTTAGGAGGAGGACAATCATCAGGAGGTAGCTATAATCAAAGATTTAATATTCCAGTAATAGAAGGAGATATATGTTACTTGTATTATAACAGTGTCACACCTTCGGGATATTTTAGATTTGTTTATGCAGAGGGTTCAAAATAGGAGGATATTATGTATAAAATATTAAAAGAAAATAAAATAGTAGGTGTTGTAGAGAAATGGACTGATGGTGATAAATTATGTAATCCAAGTCTTATTGCAGTAGAAGATACAGAACATCAAATATCCGACTATATTATGGTAGGAGATGAATTTGTTTTGAATACTGATGCAAAGGCTATTGAAAAACAAAAAGAAAACGTTCGACAAGTTCGCAATTCTTACCTTGAAGAGTATGTTGACCCAAAGCAACTTGTTCTTGTTTGGGAAACATTATCAGAAAAAGATAAAGAAACATATAAAACTTACAGACAATATTTACTTGATTATCCTGAATCAAGCGAAACTTGGTATGAGGAAAATCCTAAAACATTTAATGAATTTAAAGGAGATGAATAAATGACAGAAATAGAATTATTTAAAGAAGCAATGAAAATGAGTTATAAATTCACTCTATATGTTCTAGTAATATTAAGTCTATTATTAGGATTATTATCTTATTGCATTATTAAGTATAATAGTGATAAAATTATAAATATAGAAACAACAGCGACACAGACAGATAGTGACAATTCTGTGCAGGAGGTAAGAAGTGAAAAGACAAACAATAAAAATTAGAGTTAGAATAGGTGGCGGTCGTGGTAAGTAAAGAACTCCACAAACTATGGATTAAAGGATTTCTTAAAAGACTTGGAAGAAGAAATCCTTTAGTTTTATCTGAACTTATTGAAAGTTTTCCTTTTTCAAATAAAGAAAAACAAATTCTTAAATTGAGGTATATTGAAAATAAATCTTGGGATAATATACCTGATATTGTATATCTTAGTAAATCTCGTGTTATGCAATTACATAAAAGTTGTATTGATACCCTTGAAAGCCTAGCATTTTAAATAAAACAAATTATATTTAAACAGAATTTAAAAATCTAAAAAGTTATTATATATTTACTCTGTAAACAAACGGAGGTTGTTATGGCTGGAAATTATCCTTATTTTAATAATAATAACATAAATGGACTACCTGTAATGCAGGCACCGACTACACAAGCATCAGTTCAATGCTTTGCAGTAAATAGTAGAGAAGAAGCAAATCGTATTCCTATACAGATAGGTGTTATGTATGTAATCATAAACAAATCACAGAAAGAAATATATATTAAACAATATAATAATGATGGCTTGATAGATATGGATATTTATAAGGATGAGAAAACTTTCCAGCCACCTAAAGCAGAAAAAGATTATACAGAGATATTAAATAAATTATCTGAAAAAGTGGAAGAATTGCAAAAATCAATTAAGCCAGCGGAGGTAAATAATGTTTAATATTGGCGATTTAATACAAAGATATATGCAAGGGCAATTTAATAATCATCCTGCAATGAAACAAATAAATAATATGCTAGCAGGGAAAACACCTGAACAACAAAGACAAACTCTCCTTAACTTTGCAAAATCAAACGGTATTGACCCTGATAGAAAGATATTCTCTGAGCAAGATTTAAAAATGCTCGGATTGAAATAATCCCGCAAGGTGAAAACTTTATTTAGGAGAAACTAAAATGACAGAAGGAACAGGTTATAGTTTATCTGACATCGTTTCTGCAACTCGTGGTGGCGATGGATTTTTCGGTGGTAATGGCGGTATGTTCGCTTTACTATTCTTGATTCTTATAATGGGTAATGGTTCTTGGGGTGCATCTCGTGGTGCTTTCGGAACTGAAGCAATCCAAAATCAAATGCAACAAGGTTTTGATAATCAAAACAATATGGCAAATCAAAGAGAAATTTTGAGTGCAACAAATCAAGTTTATCACGATTTGGTAAATTATATTGGTGATAAATATTCTGAACTTGACAGAGATGTTCTTGGCATTTCTGCATCAATACAGAATGTTATAGCAAATCAAAATCAATGTTGTTGCAATACATTGAGAGCAATCGATGGTGTAAATTATGCAAATGCACAAAACACCGCTTCTATCAATGCAAACACAACAGCACAGACACAAAAGATTTTAGATGCAATCACTCAAAACAAAGTTGAAGCAATGCAGAACCGCATCAATCAACTTGAACTTGCACAACAAATGGCAGGAGTAGTGAGATATCCAACGGAATTTGCATACTCGGCAGGTCAATCTCCATTCTGCAATAATGGTTGTGGTTGTGGATTTTAATAACTCGGGGTGGATTTCCACCCCTGAATGAAAGGAATAAAGATGACTTGTAATTGCAACCCAAATTTTCATAAAACTTTAACATTGACACAAACAGCAACTAATCTTGTTGCAACTGTATCTAATGGAACAAACATATCAAGTTTAGATTATTTTGAACTTGTATTGTGTCAAAATCCTAGTTCGGTTATAACAGGTGAGCCTTTACCTTATCAAGTAAATGTAAACGGAACAAATGTATCATTGTTAAACAAATATTCACTTCCTATTTATTCTGATAGGTTAAGAATGAGAAAAAGATATTATGGTTCTTATGTAGTTCCAGCAACAGGAACACCTTATGTAATACTTTGGAATACACCTGATTGTCCTGCTTATGCTACATCTCAGCCAGTAACAACAACAGCAAATGAAGGAGATTAGAGATGCCTGAAGGATTACATAATACTATAATTGAAATGGAAGCAATAATACAAAAAACTTTCAATCGTATCAAAACACCTTTAATGTCAAATGAAGAAATGGCTTTATGCGATTTAGGAAAGATGATTGATATAATGAAAGACATATCTGAATCTATGAAAAATATAACAAAAGTAAAAAAGTATTATTCAGAACATTCGGATAAAATGTTATAACTATGGGCGAGTGAAATATCTCGCCTAAAAAATATGGATAATAAAAATGAATAATATTGATTTACTTATTTGTCTATGTTATATAATGTTATTAGGAGGCAATATTAGAATGTGTGGTGCTAAAGAAAGATTGCAAAATTGTGTAGATTGGATTAAGATAGGAATTTATTTAATAGGGATTGTTGCTAGTGCTATAATATGTATATCAAGTATAATCACAATTCCAGATAAAATAAACAATCACGAAATCAGAATAATGAAAGTAGAAAAAGACCTAAACGAAATCAAAATCGACACAGTTGCAAAATTAACATCACTACAAGAAGATGTTCGCCTTATCAAAGAAGTATTATTAAAGAGAAAATAAAGGAGTAAATCAATGAAAGAACTTTGGAAAATCTTTTGTGATTCTGTAAAAGAATTATTTAATGACAATTGGGCTAAAGTAAAAGTAGCATTTAAAGAAATGATAGATAATATCATTGGCTTGATTGCTAACTTTGTGAAAGTAGTTGTAAACATCTTTGGAGTTTTTGTTGTAGGTGTTTGTTCTGCTTTTGGAAAATTTATTGATGCAATTATAAAATTACTTGGCGAATAAATGAAAAAGTGGATAATTAAATTATTATCAGATTCAAAAAATTTACCATCGACAAGACTACATCTTGCTTGGTTTTTTTCATTTATAACAGCTTTTTATATATTTTATTGCTTATATAAAGGTGCTGAAATTCGCAATGATATTCTTACAACACTTTTACTTAGTATTAGTGGCATGGCTGGTATATCCGTTTTCGATAAAGGAGGCGTGAAAAATGAAACAGATAAAGATTCCAGAATTAACGATTGAAGATGTTAAAAACAGGGTGGAAAATCTAGTAACCTCTACCCAACGAATCGTGGCAAGAGTTAATGATTCTGATGAAGCAAGGCGTAATAATTTTAAAGAGTTTTCACTTTCATTTTGTAAAACTTATACTTATTTTACAGAGAAATGTATTGATATGGATAATAAAACATTCAAAATATTATATCATAAACTTATGAAAACAAGAGATGCTATGATTGATTATGCTATCTTAAAGCAAAAAACTGATGCTTTAAAAGAATTTAAAAATAAAGGAAGATAAAATATTAAAAGGTATACTAGGTTTAATATTAAGTATATTTAAGAAAGAGAGGGAAGAAATGTTTACAAAAGAAGATGTCTTAATACTTGCAAAAACAATATATGGTGAAGCAAGAGGGGAAATATCTCAAGGAAAAGTTGCTGTTGGCTGTGTAATAATGAACAGATATTATTCAAAAAAATGGTTTGCTGGCTCAACATTAGCAGGAACTTGTTTAAAAAAAATGCAGTTTAGTTGTTGGAATGATAACGACCCAAATAAAAAAATATTAGAAAATATAACAAAAGATAAACTTGGTGATTGTTATACAATAGCAAAAAATCTAACAGATGGAACACAACAAGATATAACACAAGGTGCAACACATTATCACACTTTAGATTGTAATCCTGCTTGGGCAAAAGATAAAGAATGTCTATGTGTAATCGGTCATCATAAATTTTATAAGAATATCGATTGACAATTATTTTTTAAAGTGATATTATAAGATTGTCTTTATAGGGAAGATGTTAAACAAATGGGAGATTGCCCTATACTTTCTCCCGCTCTTATAGGGAGAGAAAATATGGATAATAATAATTATATAAATATTCAAGGCTGGATGATAAACGAATTGCATCTAAAGGGAAATGAACTTTTAGTGTATGCTTTGATTTATGGCTTTAGTCAAGATGAAGAAAGTAAGTTTGAAGGAAGCATATCATATATTACCGAATGGTTATCATCATCAAGACAAACAGTAATAAATACTTTAAAATCTTTGGAAGAACAAAATTTAATAATAAAATATCAAGAAACAAAAAACAATATAACATTTAATAAATATGGGGTAGTCAAAAAATTTGACCACCAGTCAAAAATGGAAGAAGGTAGTCAAAAAACTTTACAGGGGGTAGTCAAAAATTTTGACCCAATAATAATATATAATAATAATATAAATAAAAAAGAAAAAGAAATATATAAAGAAAAGAAAAAAGTTGTATCTCGTGCTGTAAAGCAAATGACTATTCCTGCTAAGCAAGAAGTAATAGATTATTGTAAATCACTTAGTCTTGATGGAGAAAAGATATTTAATTATTATGATGTTGCAGATTGGCACGATGCAAGTGGAAAACCTGTATTGAATTGGAAACAAAAGATAAGAGCAGTATGGGATAAGCCTGAAAATAAGGTTAAAATCGCTTTAGATAAGTCTACAGTAGGGGAAACAGAAGAGGATAAGGAAATTATCAAGGATAATATTTTCATTAAGAATACAATGATTTTAGCAAGAATTAAAACAGGTTCATTAGTATTGGTAAATATTATGAACGAACTTATGCGACTTGCAAATAAAGAAGAAACAGCAAAAAAGATACTGGAAACAATGAGAGAATCTGAATTAACAGATGTTCAAGTTGAATATATAAGAAAATATTTGACAAGTAAAATAATAAAAGTATAATGAAAAGAAAAGGAAACAAGATGAAAAAGTTTATTATAGTATTGTTGTTGGTGTTTATAAGTGGTTGTTCCAAAGAAGAACCTATTGCTACAATATCACAGGCGACACAGAAAGAAATAACAATTTTACAAAAAGACATTGAAAAATCAACTTGTGAAAATAAAGGTTTGCTTATAGAAAGACTTGATGGAATAAAAGCAGAAATAAAGAATATTACTATTGCTTGTAATTTAAAGACAGATGCTTTGAAACAAGAGAATAGTAAATTAAAGATAATTATGGCATCCTTATTAACAATAATAGTCCTTTCAATTTTAGCCATAATTAAAAAGAGATAGGCTTATTCATTCTCCTATCTCTTTGGAAAGTCCCTTGAAATATAGGGGCTTTTTTATTTATGTTTAAATCCATCAGGATAAACACGACTTGCAAGTTTTTTAAAGTTATCATTCATAACATCACTAAGAAGAAACAATCCAGCACTTGCTTGAATAACATCTCCCAGTTCATCTTTTATTTTATCTAAATTATCAGGTGTTTCAAGATAATGTTCAAGTTCGTGAAAGAGTTCAGTAACTTCTTCATTAAGTTTTTTAATTTGAATAAGTTTATCTTGAGAACCGAACTTTGCTTTGTGGTATCTATTTATATCGGATAGTTTATAAGGCTCCCACCTTGCAAGAGATTCTTCTTTTATGTCTGAGAAAAAATAATCAGGCATATATTGAACATCACCATCATCACAGATATATTCAAAATATGTTTCATCATATTTATCAACAACATTAGTTATTTCGTATTCACGACCTTTATAAAATTTCATCATTTTTATTACTCCTTATTGGTTGACACAAATATATTATAAAAAATATTAAAAATTTTTCAACAAAATTATTGACAATGATATAAAAAAGATTTAAGATTTAGATGCAGGAAAGGAAGAAAAGGAATGGGGTGCTATATCTCCTATAAGTTATTCTCATATAATCCCATTTATTATAGCGCCCCACTTTAAAAGAAATGAATAAAACAGAATCGCAAAATAAAACATTTCATAAATTACTTAACATCTATTGGTTAAGTGGTTGCAGTTCATTTATAAGTTATGATGAATTAAGATTACACTATAAAAGAATTGCTGGGCTTGTTAAGGTAAAGTATGAATCAAGTCTAACAACAGAAACAAAGAATATACTTTGGAAAGCAATTAAGATATTACCGCTGGAAGAAACAGAAAAACAAAAAGTAATAAACTTATTAAAAGGAAAATATGAAATAATAGAATCGTGGGCAACGGCAACAAAAGAACAAGCAAAACACACTTTGGAAGTGTTACTTTATGATATGGATATGTCGGAAGTAATATCCAGTTCAAAAGGTAAAGAATACGAAGAAGTGTTAAAGGGAATGGAAAAATGAAAATAGGACTTTTATTATTTCTTGCTTTTGTAGTATATATATTAACACAAATACAATTTTATGAAAAGGAAATATATAAATATTATGAAACATATAATAAAAGTCAAAAGAAAATAGTGAGGACATATTATGAGTAAAAAGATATTTGAAGAAAGAGAAGCAATCATAATAATAAGAAATTGGTTGGCTATATATGATAAAATAAATTATGGGAAAAAATTAACAGAAGGTGATAGGGCTGTTTTATTATGTATGATAGAAGAAAAAGTTCAAAACTTATTTAATAAATCAAACGAGAAAGAAAATAAAAATGGAGATTAAAGACTTAGAAAATAAAATAATAAATGCAGATTGTATGGATATATTAAAACAACTTCCTGACAAATGTATTGATTTAGTATTAACAGACCCACCGTATGGAATGAACTATCAGTCAGGGTGGAGAAAGCAAAAGTATGAAAAAATAAAAGATGATAATAATCTTGATTGGCTTCCTGATTTTCTAAACGAATTAAAAAGGATTTCAAAGGATAATGCTATTTGGTATGTTTTTTGTAGTTGGCATAATGTAGATGTATTTAAGCAAGAAATTCAAAAAGTTCGTAATGTTAAAAATATACTTATATGGAATAAAAATAATTTTGGAAGTGGAGATTTATTTTGTGATTTTGCCCCAAAGTATGAAATGTGTATTTTTTGCAATGAAAATAAAAAGTTAAATGGAAATAGAATAGCCAATGTATTAAATTTTGCCAAAACAAGTAATGAATTGCACCCAACACAAAAACCAATTGACTTATTTGAAACACTTATTTTAAAAGCAAGTAATCCAAACGACCTAGTTTTAGATTGTTTCTCAGGAAGTGGAACAACTGCTATTGCTTGCCATAAATTAAAGAGAAGATTTATCTGTATTGAAAAGGATAAAGATTATTATGAAGCAAGTGTTAAAAGACTTGAAGAAGAACAAAGATAACTTGATTTATTGGATATATGTTAAAATGGAAATACTGATAATTAAAGATAAGATACAACCTAAACAACGACCACGATTTTGGAAAGGTAAAGTATTTACACCTAGTCAAACAAAATCAAGCGAAAAACGAATCGCACAGGAATATAAAAAACAATGTAAAACTTTCTTTACTGGTGCTGTTGAGATGGAAATAAAAATATATGTGGGAGTAAAAGATAAAAAGAAATGGGGAGAACCTTGTTTAGCAAGGCCTGACCTTGACAACACCATCAAGACAACCCAAGATTCTTTAAATGGTATTGCATATAACGATGATTCTCAAATTTATAAAATATCTGCACAAAAGATTTATGCACCTTTTTATTATACAATAATCAAAATAAAATAAAAAAATTAAAAAATTTTAATATTTGGGGTTGACAATAGGAAAAAACTATTGTATATTGTATATGTAAACAAAACGAAAGGACTAAAAAAATGGATAAAATAGTAAACATAATGAATGAAATAGAAGCAATACACCCTGATGTTAAGGCTCATTTACAATGTTTAGGATATGCTATTGTAGATGAAATTAACGGTTGGAAAGATATGGCTCAAGCATTAGAAGAAATAAACAATAACAAATAAGAAAGGACTTTAAAATGAGAAAATTAAATGCAAATGAAATTGAAGTAAAAGTAAAACAAGTGACAAGTAAAGGTGTTGTTGCTTTACTTTATAAGACTGCAAGAGTAGATATGGCTATTCTTGATGAAGAATTTGGTGCTATGAATTGGCAATGTAAGTATGATGAAATAAAAGGAAATCTATATTGTTCTATTGGTGTATTTGATAAAGAAAAAGGACAATGGATTTGGAAGCAAGACTGTGGAATTGAATCTCGTGCTGATGGCGAAGGAAATGAGAAAAAAGGTGAAGCAAGTGATTCTTTCAAGAGAGCAGGTTTTAAATGGGGAATTGGAACTGAACTTTATACATCACCTTTTATATTTATTAACTGTGAAGTAGAAGAAAAAGAATTTAACGGAAAGAAAGTATATAAGATGAAAAATTCTTATGAAAAGTTTGAAGTTAAACAAATATGGTATGATGGCAATGAAATTGGTGCTATACAGATAGTAAACGGTAAAGGCGAAACAGTATATACTTGGAAGAAAAACGGATTTACAGTAAATAAATAAAAGAATTGGGTGTAGTTGCTCACCATCTGACTACACCCTAACCCAAAAGGAGTAAAAAATGGAAAGATATAGATATTATAAAAACGAAAATAAATTTGATATTTATGAAGTAACTGGAAGATATATTGTAAGTTGCACTAATGAAACAACAGCAAAACAACTTGTATATATGATGAATAATGAAAAAGGTGTTCCAGCAAACGATAATTCAATATTAAATACACTACTTGCAAAAGCAACAAGAAAACTACTAGGAAAGGATAAATAAAATGAAAACATACATAAAAAACTTAACACCTGAAGAAATTATCAAAAGATTAAAGAATGGAGAAATTCTTTATCCTGTAAATCCTGATTATCATATTAAAATGATTGATGGTGTTATTTGTGAATTTTATAACAATGAATTACAATTTATAAATACACAAATTGGTTCGGTTTATAGACCCGATTCTAATGAGGGATTTGATTATTACTTTGAAACAGAAGAATCTTTAACCTTTGAGGAAGGTAAGTTTTATAAAACAAGAGAGGGTAAAAAAGCATATATTTCAAGGATAACAACAACATACATTTATGGAATTATAACAGGAAAAACATCGTTAGATACTTGGAATCTTAAGGGTATGCATTGGTATGATAAATCCCCACACAAAAACGATTTAATCAGTAAATGGGAGGACTAATTATGACAGATAAAGAATGGAAAGAATTATGTGATTGGGTTAAATCATTAAATACTAAGCATTGTTTTATTGATAACTCTGATGAAGAAGTAATTCTTGTTGGTGTAGGTGATAATTCTCCATATATATTTGGTGGAGGTTATTTAGAGATAACAAAAAATGGTGAAGTTATAGAATATGATTGTGAAATTGTTATAGCAGAAAATCGTACCCAAACACAAATGAAAGCAATAATAGAGAACTTATTATAGGAGGTTAATATGGATAGATGGTATGAGTGTATAGGTATAAGTAAAGCAAAAACTATGACTGAATTATGGTATGAATATTTAAACAAATTAGGATTTAATATTGGAGGCTAACAATGACTAAACAAATTAAAATTGAAGAACTTATACCTTTTATGAGAGATGGCTGGGTTGCTTGTGATAAAGATGGAACTTGGGTATGGTTTGATAAAAAGCCATTTAAAGATGATTTAGATGATAATATATGGATTTGTCATAAAGGGTGGTTAGTATCTGATTTAAGCAAAGCATTTAACATAGCCCCAGCAAAAGATTGGACTAAGAGTTTAATAAAAGTAGGAGAAGAAGAATGAAATGGGTAAAATTTAAAAGTATTGTGAAGAAACTAGGATATGAGGCAGATGGCTCAAATATTATGTATAAATACATAGATGAAGATGATGGTTCTGATAATGGAGTATTTAAACTTATAAGAATAACTATTCACGATGATAAAGTGGTATTTCTTGAAAATGTCAATGAATATGTTCATAAGGAATTTAAAACTTTTGATGATATTTTAAGTTTAATATTGTTGTTGGAGAAATAGGATATAAAATGACAAAAGAAATAACACAAGAAGAAAGACTTGATTTAACTGATATTAAGGAAGAAAAGGAAGTCTTTGCAAAATGTATTGAAGATAAAATAAAAACTTTATTAAAAGATACAAAAGGTTCTGTAATTATAGACACAAAAGGTTTATATGCAGAAAATGAAAGACTTAAAATAAAAAACAATAAAATGAAACGATTATTAAAAGATTTGGATTATTGGTTAGGTCAAGAATTAAACTTAAATTATTTTAAGGGTGAGATAATGAGTTTTGTGCTAACAAAAGATTATATTATGGAAGAACAAAAGAAAAAGATTGAAGAAGTATTGAAAAAAGTGGAGGAATAAAATGAAAGATAATATGAAATTAGAAATGGAAGCAGGAAGAAATATCCAGTTAGACCATCTAAATGAATTTATAACTAATCCACAAGATTGTGAGAGTATTTATGTAGAGGCTTTAAAAAGAGGTAATAAAGATTTAATGGCAGAAAATGAAAGGTTAAAGGAACAATTAAAGGACTATGAAAATGCTTTAAAAAAGTATGCTGATGGTGATTTTTATGAAGCATTTGTAAATTTTAAACATAATAAATTTGATTCTCTTGATATAATAGATAAAAAAGGAAATGTAATTTATACAAAAGCACAAGAAACACTTAAAAAATGGGGTAAATAAATGAAAGTATTAAAATTTTTATTTTATTTTGTAAATATAATTATTTTTATATCACTAATACCATTAACTTGGATTTTTTTGCCTATTTATTATAAGTTAAAAAAAGAATTTATATTAGATAAAGCAATTATTGATAAAAATTGGAAAGAGTTTTTACATAAAGTGGAGAAATAAAATGGATAAAATAGAAAAATTTACACTTCAACAAGTAATTGATAATCAAGAAAGAATTATCAAAGAACAAAAAGAAGATATTGAAAGATTACAAGAACAACTTGACCGAGAAATACATATCAATCGGAAGATGAAAAGGGCTTTAGAAAAGTATGCAGACCCTTTTAATGATATGCAACCTATAAATGAACTCGCACAACAAGTTTTAAAAGAAATTGATAATAAGGAATAAGATTATGTATATTTACATTTGTTCAATGTCTAATGAATTTAAAAAATTTAAAACCTTTAAAGAATTACAAAAATATTTATCAAAAATAAATCCTTATTTTTTAAAAGAATTTAAGGTTAAAGATATAAAGAAATTTAATAAATGTTGTTATTGGCAAAAAATAATTAAATTAAATAGAAAGAAGTAAAAACAGGAGGTGGAGAGATGGAATTAAGAAAGCCAAAGAGAGAAGTTAAATGTATTACAGATGATATTACCTTTGAAAGCATAAATGCTTGTGCAAGGTATTATATGATTGATACGGGGTATTTAAGAAGTTCGATTATAAAAAAACAATTAGTAAATGGCAAAAAGTTTATTTTTAATGATGATAAAGAAGATGTTATAAAAAGAAGATATAGTAAAGTATCAAATGCAAAGTTAGAATATAATGGAATACCTTTAAGAAAGTGGTGTGAAGATAACGGATTAAACTTTAGAAGAATTATGTCAAGAAGGGCATCGACAGGTTGTTCAATACAAGAAGCAATAGATTATTTGGAAAATGTTGATAAAGAGAGAGAAAAAAATAAATGTTGGGCTTGTCAAAAAAGATGTTGTGATGGTTGTCCGTTCTTGAAAATAGAAGAATCTGTTGAAAATCTTAAGAAAGCCAAAGGGGGATTTAAAGAAGAATGGGAAAAAGATATTTAGATTTTATAGATAGTTTGGGCTGTTGCATCTGTGGAAAGCCAGCAACCCACCATCACTTATTAAGGGTAGAAGATAAATATCTTCCAGTAGATAATGAAGTATTTTTAATTCCTAAAAAATATGGTCGTGGTATGGGTAAAAAGAATGATGATAGATTCTGTATTCCACTTTGTCATTATCATCATACAAGCCTGCATAATAACGGGAATGAAAGAAAATATTTAAAAAATAACGGTATTGAAGAACCTGTTGAATTAGCCTTAAGTCTTTATAATTGCAAAGAAAATTATGATGAAGGAAAAAAAATATTAAAAAAATTTAAAAAATTTATTGACAATGGTTTTTAGTATGATATAATAGGTGGTGTGATAACAAAAAGAAAGGACTAAAAATGAAAAAAAGAACACAAGAACAGCTTGAAAAAATAGCAAGAGATTTAACGGAAAGATATGGTGAAACATACAAGGTATGCGAATACTGTGGAAAAATCTTTAAAGAACAAGAAAGTCTTGTATATTATGATACATACGAATTTTGCAGTTATGAATGCAAAGATGACTATGATAAAAATGCAGGATATGATATATAAGGAGGGATAAAATGAGAGAGATAATAAATAATATGGTTTCTTGTGTATGTGGTGCATTATTTGTATTTATGTTTATGTTATTGATGATGACACCTGAAAAAGATAAATATGGCAATTATACAAGTTTCCGTAAATATTGGACTAGTGATAAATATTTATGTGAAAACTTTAATGATTTAGATGATTATTGCAAGAATAGGAGGTAAAATGAGTATTTTTGATAATATAAATGAAGATATAAATAAATTTTTTAAAGAAACAACAAATTTTATTAACAAACAAAAGGAGCATAAAATGGATAAAACAAATAAAACTTTTGCAGAATTTGCAGTAAAAAATGGTTGGAAAAAAACAGAAGCAGGTAAAGATGTAACTATTGTTTATTTTGGAAATATGGGAATTTTGATAACAAAAGAATATCAATTAAAACCTGTATTTGTTATAAATGATACTTATATTGATATTGGTATAAATAGTTATATATATGGCGAATATGCAAGAGATATTGTAAATCTTACTAAGAAGGAGAATAAAAATGACAGATAAAGAATGGAAAGAACTTTGTGAGTGGGCTGAAAGTTTGAAAAATGATAGAGTAAAAGTTATAGATTATAACGACCACTCAGGCGAAAGACTTATATCTTTTTATAGTCCAGCCATAGATTTGAAATTTTATAAAGGTGGTGATATTTATACATTTGCTGGTTGCTTGAGAGGAAAACGCACTCCAGTACAAATGAAATCAATCATAGAAAACTTATTATAGGAGGTATAATATGTTTTACAGAAAAACTATTAAAGCATTACAAGAACGAATTGATAATTTACTTAGGGATAACGAACTATTAAAAAAGGAAGTTGCTATTACTCGTAATTTATCTTTTATGGAGGGCAGTATTGATGATTTAAAACAAGAATTTAAATCCTTAAGAGAAAATATTATTGGAAGATTAATAAAATAAAGGAGGTGTAATATGTTTGATGAAATGGATAAAATTGTAAATAAATTTTTTGGTAAATATACTAAAGAAAGAGAAAAACTTGATTTAAGCCTAACACCAAAAGCACAAAGATTGTTAAGCCACTTGAAAAAGCATAAAGGCGGTATTACAGCTTTACAAGCTATTGAAAAGTTAGGTGATACAAGATTATCAGCAACAATATATGAATTAAGACAAAAATATTGTGTGCTTGATGAGTGGATAATAGTAACGAATCGCTATGGCGAAGAAGTTAAAGTAAAAAGATATTTTTTAGTGGAGTAATAAAATGACATATATAGCAATAATTTTTTCTTGGTTGATTATAGCAGACCAAAATATAGCAAGAAGGGTGGATAAAACAAAAATTTATTGTGAAATACATAATCAAGAAATATATCGACAAGTTTTTGATAAGTGTTATCCGGTGAATATCTGTGAAAATCCTCGCAAATATTATAAGTATTTATAGGAAGGTAAAATGAATAAGTTAGCAAAATTATTAAAACAAATTAGAAAAAGTCGGGGGATTAAACAGAAAGAATTGCAAGAAAAACTCCCTGTAGGTTATATTACTAACCTTGAAAGAGGAGCGAAAAAAATATCAATACAGGAAATACCTTTTATATGCAACTTATATACAGTAAGAATGGCATTAAAAGTATCTTATATTGATGAAAAAGGAACTACACAGGAAGTTCTTATAAATTTAAACTCAAAAAGGAAGGTGAATTAAATGGCAAACTTAGGTAAAAAAGTTTATGATGTGGTTGTATCACATAAAGACAAAGATGGAAAATGGGTCAATGTAAATGCTGGTTCTATCTTTGAAGGTGAAAAATACCCAAAGATTGTTTTAAATGTTATGGGACAATCTATTTGGGGAACATTGTTTACAGCAAAAGAAAAAGAAGAAACAGTTGCTGAAACAGTAGAAGATAAACTTGATGATGAAATTCCATTCTAAAGGAGGTATTATGTTAGGAAAAGAAGTATTTTATTTTGATACAGAAAGCGAAACAATTAAACAAGGTGTGATTATCAATGCAATAATTACAGTAAACGGTTATTATAAGTATGCAGTTGGCAACTTGAAAACAAAAAAAGCCGTATATGTAGAAGAATCTTTGATTGACACAGAAGAAAATCTTAAAAAGAGATTAGACATAATGAAGTCAATAACTCAAGAGATGAAAAAACTTCGTCTTGAAAATGATAATATTACAAAAGAAATTCAAAAAGAGTATTCAAAAAAGATTAAAGAAGCAACAGAGCCAAACTTTAAAAAACTTGATGAACTCAGAATTAAACTTATTGGAACACCAAACAATGAAAAACTAGGAGAAATTATAAATGCAGACAAATAACATTAAAGGTTTTATCTTAAGACTAAAAGAAAAACTAGATTATTATGGAATAGCACAACTTAAAAAGACTTTTGATATTACAGATGAAGAATTGACTGAAATGTGTAATATTGATAAAGATTTTAAAAGGATTATGTTAGCAAAAGGTTTTATTCCGCTGGAAGAACCTAAAAAGGAAGTAAAAACAACATCAAAAAAGAGGGCAAGCAAATAAAATGCTTGCTTTTCTTAAATTATTTTAATATAATTATTCTTAGGAGTAATAAGAGATGTTAAATAAAAATCAAAAGAAATTTGCAAATTTAGTTTTAAAGGGTGTCCCACAAAGACAAGCCTATAAACAAGTGTATGATTGCACGACAGATAATCTTGATTGCTTAGCATCTCACTTAGCATCTAAACCTGAAGTAAAAGAATATATGGAAACAATGAAAGAAAAGATTATGGAAAAAGAACTTTATTCTATGGAGCAATATCTTGAAGAAATGAAACAAGCAAGAGATTTGGCTTTTAAAAAAGAAGATGCAAAGACTATGGCATATTGTAGTAATTCGGTAGCAGAAACAACTGGACTTAAAAATAAAAAAGTTCAATTAGAAACAAATGCTCCTATTAGCATAAGCATATTAGGAATATCAGATAATGGAAACGAAGAAGATTAACTTACCAGCAATAGACTTAAGACCTTATCAAATCAAGGTTTGGTCAAGACTTTTTAAAGAGAATATTAAAAAAGCTTTTCTTGTTTGGCATCGTAGAGCAGGAAAAGATATATTTTGTTTGCAAGTTATGTTTGCAAGGGCTTTAATGGAAGTCGGTAATTATTGGTATATTCTTCCACAACAGAATCAGGTTCGCAGAAGTATTTGGGAAGGTATAACATCGGATGGAAGAAGATATATTGACTTATTCCCTGAAGAACTTGTATATGCAAAAAACAATTCTGAAATGAAATTAACCTTAAGACACCCTAACGACCCTAGCAAAGCAGGAAGTATAATAACTTTTCTTGGTGGTGATAATTATGATGCTTTGGTTGGTGCTGGTATTAAAGGTTGTGTAATATCTGAGTTGGCACTACAAAAGCCGAATTTGTATGACTTGGTAATAGAACCGATGCTTAAGGAAACTAAAGGCTGGGTATTATTTAATTCTACCCCACGAGGCGAAGGCTATGCAAAAGATATGTTTGACTTCTTGAATAGTAATGAGAAGTATTTAACAAGTTTATTGACTATTGAAGATACAGGAGTAGTAAATCCCGAAGATTTGCAAGAAGAAAGACAAAGAGGAAAGCCTGAGGAAATTATACAACAGGAATATTATTGTTCTTGGCAAGGAGCTATATACGGTGCATATTATGCAGATGTATTACAAAGAGCAAAGTATGGAAAATACCCTTATGACCCTAGACATCCAGTTTATACCGCTTGGGATTTAGGATTGGATGATGCAATGGCAATATGGTTTGTCCAATTTATAGATGGTTCAATTCGTGTAATAGACTATTATGAAAATACAGGATTCGGATTAGGACATTATGCAAATGTAGTATTGAATAAACCTTGGGGAGATTCTTACAGAGCACACTATTTACCACACGATGCAAATCATAGACAGCATACATCACAAGAGCAAACACAGACTATTGAAGGTATGTTGCTAGGCTTAGGACTTAACAGAATAGAAAGAGTTCCACGAACAAACGATGTTATAGCAGATATACAAGCCACAAGGGGAATTATACCTATGTGTGAATTTAATGAAGATGCAAAAGATGGATATACAGCCTTGAAGCATTATCATAAAGACTATGATGAAAAGAGAAGAAAATTTAAAGACACACCTGAACACGATTGGAGTTCACACGGTGCAGATGCTTTCCGAATTATTCCTTTTATTGAGAGAGATGTAAACAGGAATAATAAGGTTGGATTAAGACAAACAAAAAAATGGGGAGGAGTAAAACTATGAAAGAGAAGTTTTTGAAATGGTTATTTAAAACAGTAACATACTTATACAGATATAATGAAAATGGTAGTGGTGCTGGTTGGTATGAACTTTTTACAATGGACAGGAAGGCTTATGAGTGGATTAAGAGAAATATACCTGTTAAAACATATTGGGTAACTGGAACAATATATAATACTAAATTTCATAATAAATTAGAAAAGTATAAAGATATTAGATTCGGAGTTAGTGAAGTAAGACAAAGATTATCGCACGACAAAAGAAAGATTGTAAGATTTAAACTATCTATGTTTGAAGAAAGAACTCTTGTATGTTCTTCTATATTTACATTTATTGAGGCAAAGAAATAATGATTGAAGATTGGGTAGTAAAATTAAACAAAGCAACAGGATTGAATTTAAGTCCTGAATATATACAGCGAATAATTAAGGAAAATCCTGAATTTCATTATATTGAGTATAATAATGGTTTTGTTTTAATGGAATATAGAGATTCAATTTATGGAGTAGAACTAGCAGTAATAAGTTGGTATTTAGAGCCTTTTACAATAACTGGATTTAGAATGATACAGACAGATATAAATAAACTTGCAAAAAAATTAAAATGCAAGTATATTAAACAATATAGTCATTATAATAACAAGTTCAATAGGTGGCTATCTAAACAAGGATATGAACCTAGTGAATATAAGAAAGAGGTGGTATAATGGGAGTAGAAACAGCATTATTAGCGACAACATTACTTAGTACTGGTTATTCTGTATATTCTGCAGAGAAACAAAGAAAAGAAGCGAAGAAACTTGCGAAGAAAGAGAATGAAGCATTAAACGAACAGAGAGCCGAAGCAGATGCAATGAGAAAAAATCAAATTGATTCAATGAGAGACCAGTTGGTAACAGGTGAAAATAAACTTGCAAAAGCATCAAATTATGGTGGTTCAAAAGGTTTAGTGGTTGGTAATTTATCAAAATTAGGATAAGAAAATGGATATAAAAGAATTAAGAAGAAAGTTTGACACAGCACAGACAGAAAAATACAAATTTAAGACTTTGTATGAAGATGTGTATAAATACGGTATGCCTGATAGATATTCAAATATACAGTATAATAAAGAAGGTTGTGTCGGTCAAAAAAATATGGATGAAGTTTATTCATCTGCAATGCAAGAAAGTTGTGAAGGCTTTGTTCAAAGAACTCAAGGTTTATTGTTTCCTGTAAATATGGACTGGATAGACCTTGAAGCAGGATTCTTATTTGATACAAAACAGAACGAAAGCAAAAAAGATGCAGTCAATAAAGAACTTTCTAAAATGGCTCAGTTGCTTAACACATATAAAAACATATCTAACTTTGATATGGAAGCAACAAAGTTTTGTTATGAACTTATAGCAGGAACAGCAGTATTGCTTGTTAAGGAAGGAACTTTTGATAATCCTTTGAGTTTTACAAGTATTCCTTTTAGTGATATAACAATCGTTGATGGTGTAGATGGTAAAGCAGATACATTCTTTAGAACATTGAAAGTAAAGAATAAACTTATTGAGCATACTTGGAAAGGTGCAAAGTGGAGTTATGAAGAAAACGAAGCAGATAAACTTGTAGATTTGATTGAAGCAACCTATTACGATTATGATAAGAAAGTATGGAATTATGTTGTATTTGATTCAAATGCAGAAAAGATAGCCTATGAAAACAAGACAAAGACAAGTCCTTTTGTTGATTTAAGATGGGGAAAACTATCAAATGAAACATACGGTAGAGGACAAGGTTTAAAAGTTATAGCAGATTTTAAAATGCTTAACAAGATTAAAAAATACTCTATTGAGTGTTTAGCCTTTACAATACCAGCCTTTACTGCAACCGAAGATTGTGATTTTGCAAATCTTGAAGTCAATGGTGGTGCAGTAAATCCAGTTCGTGCAAATGAAAATTCAAATCCACCTATAAGAAAGATTGATGTAGGTGATATGAAAACAGACTTGCAACAATATAATATGATTCAACTTGAGATGAATGTTCGCAGAGGTTTACTTGCAACAAGCATCCCAAACGACCCTAACAGGAAGATGACAGCAACCGAAGTAGCAGAAAGAATACAAGAATTAGATAATACTCTTGCAAATACTTTTGGTGCTTTTGTTGACTTCCAGTATAGACTTATTCAAAGAATAGTTGAAGTATTACAGACATTCGGATATGTTGACCCAAAAAACTTTGATGTAAAGAGTTTTAACGGTTTTAATTATCGAATTAAAGTAAATACACAGTTAGCAAATCAACAAGCAAATGAAGAAGTTCAAAAGACTTTACAGGCTATTGGTTTACTAGCACAACTTGACCCTACAATGCAATTTACAACAAAAGTAATAGATATGAATAAAATGGTTCCTTATCTCTTAGAGAAAATGGGAGTAAGAAAAGACTTTATTCGTGGAGAAGATGAAATAATTGCATTACAACAACAAGAAGCAGAAGCAATGGCACAGCAACAACAACAAGCAATGATTGATGATGTAGCAGTAGCAAATGCAAAAGAAATGGGAAAAGCAAATGCAGGAGAGAATATTTAAGGATATGGAATATAGGGACTCTGTAATAAGAGCCCTATTCTCCACAGAAGATGGCAAACAAGTATTGGCTTGGATGCAAAATTATTATTCACATAAAACAGTGAATACAGAAAATCCGAATGCGATGTATGTTGCATTAGGAAAAGAAGAAGTCGTGAGAGATATTCTTCGTATTATGAACAAAAACAAGGAGTAATAAAAATGGAAGAAAACTTGACAACAGGACTTGATGCACAAGTTCAAGATAACAACACTGAAAATAATTCTATGGAAAATATGACAATGGAACAAATGAGTCAACAAGTTCCTGAGGGTATTGATGAAGAATTATGGGATAAAGAAAAAGGTGCATTAAAACAAGATGCAGTTCTTGAAAGATTATCATCAAAAGATAAAGAGATTGAAAACTTTAAGAAACAAGCACTTGATATGAGAAGAAAAATATCAAAGGGAATTGAAACACCTGATAGTGCAGAAAAATATGCAGAACTTTACACAGCAGATGAAAAGTATAATGCAATCTTAAGTGATACAGAAAGCAATGCTGGTAAATATATCAATGCATCAATGAAGAATATCGACAAGATAGCCTTTGATAATGGTATGACAAAAGAACAAGCAAATGCTATGAAAAATGCTTTCTTGCAAGTTATGGAAGAAGTATCTATCATTGATACAAGAACAGATGAACAAAAAGCATCAGATAAAGCACAGTATATTAAAGAACAAAAAGCAATACTCGGAGATAAAGCAGAAGAAATTATCAAAGAGAATGTCGAATTTTGTAAAAACTATGGTGTGTTTGATAATGAAGAAAAGAAGTTCTTGCTTGAGTCTGCTGGTCAATCTGCAGTAGCAAACAAGGTAATTGCAAAGATAAGAGAATTATTTGGCGAAAAAGTATCAAATATTCCATCAGTATCAGCAGATAACTTACCTAGTGATATGGAACTTGCAAAGGAATATAATAGACCTGAAACAAGCGATGCACGAAGAATGGAAATTATACAACAAAGAATAAATGCAGGAAGAACAGACCCACTTCCAGTTGTATAAAAAAATAAAATTGACAGAAAGTTAAAAGGTTCTTATAATCGAAAGTGAAAAGATTTGAGAACCTTTTTTCTTGGGCTCAACATCGAAGTTCTTTTGATGTCCCCGAATTTCAGAAAAAAGCCTATTTAAAAACCTTACATATAATATTAACAAGACAAAAAAGGAGAAAGAAAATGTCTGTAAATATAAGTAATGTTTGGCAATCTGCATTTGATGCTGAAGTTAAAAGAGCATATGGTAATGTAAGTAGCCTACAAGGAACTGTTTATACAAAAACTGGTGTTGTTGGTAAAGAAATTTACTTCCGTAAAAAGGGTAAGGGAATCGCAACTTCTCATACTGCTTTTGCTGATATAACACCTATGGATACAAACTTTACACAAGTTAAGTGTGAATTATCAGGTTGGGATGCATACGATTATGTTGATGAAGTAACAATGACAGCAATCAACTTCTCAGAAATCAAAGAAATTGCAGAAGTAGCAGGTGATGCACTTGGTTTGAGAAAAGACCAAATCATTATCGATGCTATGTCTAGCGGTTATGATTCAACAAATCATCAAGTTGGAACAACAGGAACAGCATTGTCAATCAACACATTGCTTGCTGGTAAGAAATTACTTGACGAAGCAGGTGTTCCAACAGAAGATAGATACTTCATTCACAGTGCAACACAACTTGAAGATTTATTAAAGACAACTCAAGTTACATCTGCAGATTATAATTCTGTAAGAGCATTGGTAAATGGTGAAATCGGTTCATTCTTGGGTATGAAATTCATCTGTATCGCAAACAGAACAGAAGGTGGTTTACCACTTGAAAACTCTAATGCTGATGTTCTTGGATTTATTTATCACAAGAGAGCAGTTGGTTTCGGACTTGGTAAAGATATTGCAACAAAGATGGAATATGTTCCACAAAAACTTTCATATATGGTTGGTGGTTCATTCTATGCTGGTGCAGTAGTTATCGACAATCAAGGTGTTGTTGGTGTATTATCAGCAAAATAACTGATTGCTACCCAGTATTCTTATTACTCGTATTGGGTAGCACGACAGGGGGTATAGAAATATATCCCCTTTCTTAAAAAACAATGAGGTGTATAATGGGAATAGATGAAGTAAAGTTTTTAGCATTGCAAGATTTAGGTAGAGTAGAAATGCCTGATTTTGTAAGTTCGGATGAAAATGATGTTAGAGCAATTAACAATCAATATAATTTTATAGTATCTCTTGTTCTCCAAAGTTATAATTGGAGTTTTTGCACTTTTAAAACAAAATTAGATGACCCTGAAGAATTACTTGTTCCATTTGGAAGATTTAAGTATAAATACACAATGCCTGCAAAGTGTTTGTATATAAAGGGAAGATATTCTGATGAAAAGATGGAACATAAAATCCACGATTATGAACAACAAGGAATATCAATATATTCAAACTCTCCTGAGATGTGGGTAGATTACACAAAGAAAATATCTGAAAGTGAAATGCCTGCATACTTTATAGACTTGTTAAGATATACATTATCATCTAAATTATGTCCGATTTTAACAGGAGATAATAATTTATATCAATTACTTGAAATGAATAGAGCAAGGGCTTTTGAAGTTGCAAAGAACACAGACTTTAGACAGAGCAAAGTAAAGCACATAAACTTGAACAATATACTTGAAGAAAGGGCTTAACTATGGCTAGCACATTACAGAAGAAAATAAAATTTAGTAAAGGACAGATTGTAAAAGATTTGCAAGAAAGAACCGATTTAGAAATATTTGATTCTTCTGCAAGTGAAATAAAAAACTTTGATGTTACTTTATTTGGTGGCTTAACAAAAAGAGAAGCAACAGATAGAATAACAGAAATAAAAGCATATAGTCCATCAAGTGAAATAGATTATACAGCCACATCAAATATCGGTGGTAATGTAGCAGATTTAAAAACAGATACACGGTTTATATCATCAGGAACAGATGGACAAACAACATATCTTGAATTTGATTTGGGAGAAGAAAAAACAGACTTTTTATTTCAAGTAAATCAAATTAAGTTTGATTATACTGAACCTAACTTATGGCTTGTATTACCTAGAGAATCTGCTGGAGTTTATAATTTTAATTCGACTACAACAGCATTTACAAATGCTGGTGTCGGTGTAAATGGTTCATTAGTTCCTGTATTATATAGTTCACTACACCAAATGATAAACACTTTAACTTATACAAAAGATAGTGCAGGTTCGTTGACTTCTGTAAGTGGACAATTAAAAATATCAAGTTCTTCTCAATATCAATATGATGATATAAGGGTTCAATTAAAAGAATCAAATCATACGCCTATATCTACAAGAATGTATGTAGAAATAAGTTCTGATGGTATAACTTGGACACGAGAAGATTATGCAACAATAAGCGAAACAGCAATAGATTTTCAAACATCAATAGCAAGTGCAAGATATATAAGATTAACGGTTGATAGTAATGTAATATCAAGATTGGTTCTTGATAAAATAGTTATTTTACAAAGTGCAACAGAAGAAGATGTCGGAGAAGTAAAACTTGTAGATTTTGTGTTTAACAATATTGAAAATTATTTATTTGTATTGATTAAAGGTAGAATAGATATTTACAAGTTAGTATATGGAAATCCTGAATTTATTGAAACGGTTAGTGCGGTTGAATTAACTGATGAAATAATAGAAAATATTAAATGGACATATAAAGATGATACAATAGTTTTTACACACGAAAAATTAGAGCCACATCAATTAGTAAGACAAGCGGACAATGATTGGGCTTGGAGTTCAATATCATTGCAGAGCATACCACAAGAATTATTTGGAAATGCGACAATAACACCAAAGACAGTAACATTAACACCTGATAGAGCAGAAGGTATTGTTACATTGACAGCAGGAAGTTCTGTTTTTGATGTAAATTATGAAGGACAAGTAATTGATGGAAACGGTGGAAGATTAAGAGTAACAAAATATATAAGTGCTACAAAAGTTAGCGGATATACAATAATTCCTTTTTATAACACCGATTCTTTTTCAAGTTGGAATTATGAGAGTGGTTATGAAGCGGTATGGAGTGCATCAAAGGGATATCCTAGATGTTGTTGTATAGCAAACGAAAGATTATTCTTTGCTGGAACACCTACAAAGCCAAACACTATTTGGGCATCAAGAATAGCCGATTATTATAATTTTAAAAATGCTGGTAATTATGATAATGATTCAATCTCATTTACAATGAATACAAATGCGGTTATTTATGATATAATATTTAATAGGGGATTACATATATTTACTAGCGATTATGAAGCAAGCAGTCCTGAAAATAGTTTTACCCCTAACTCATTTAAGGTAATACCTACAACTAAAAACGGTATAGATGAAAGAGTAAGACCTATAATTTTAGATGGACAAGTATTATATGTAAGCAATCATAAACTTATGAATTATGTTTATAGTGATACAGTAAACTCTTACGAATCAGAAAATTTAAGTAAATTAACAAATATACTACAATATCAAACTGTAGATATGGATATAGTAAAAGGTTCATCAGAGAGTCCTGTTTCTAGAATTTATATAATAGATATTGCAGGTCAATTATCGACAATAACAATATCATTATCAGATGAAATATTTGCACCATCTGTTTGCAAGAGAAAGGGAGAATATAAACAAGTTTGTGCGGTTGGTGGTGTAATGTTTGCGGTTGTAAAAATAGCAGGCAAGACATTTCTTGAAAAATTAAATTATACAGAAAACTTAGGAGATAGCGGACATAGACTAACAGTAACAGATTATATGATACACGACAGTTCTATGAAAAATGATGAATTTATCTATAAGGGTGTAGGAAATTTAAGAGCCTATGGAAAATTTGATAACAACGGCGATGCAAGAGTAGAAGTAGAAAGTGGAATTGTTTATGTTGGTTATCCGGTTAAATATAAATTAGTAGGAAATCAAATATCTATAAATCATAAGACAGGAAGTGTAAAAAAGAGAATTGCAAAAGCAACTGTAATGTGTAAAGGAAAAGAGATAATTTTCTGCGGACAAACAAAACAATTAAATGATATGACTAATTATCATCCAGTAGAATTTTATGCTTGCACTTTATACGGCAAAGATATAACATATAATATAGAAGGAACAGAAAGCCTTGATATATTATCAATAGAATTAAATATAAATTACGAGGGATAATATGGCAAACGAATCACAGACTTTAATAGATGCAAAAACACAGGATTTATATAAACAATCTGCAATACAAAGCGGAGCATCGGCATTTTCAACTTTAATGGGTGGATATATAAATTATGCTACATTAAAGACAGATGCTTATGCAAGCGAAGTTGAAGCAAATCAAGTCGAATTAAATGCAAGAGAAAAGGCAAATGCACTTAGGGAAAGATATTTATCTTCCGCTGGAAATATGCTTTTTGCATCGACAATGAGGGGTGGTCGTTCAAGTAGTGGTTCAATACAGAAAAATCTTGAGATGTCTGCAAAAGCATTAAATGAAGATACAGCAAATGTAGAAAGAACAGGACAAGCGAAAGCAAAGGCTATAAGAATTAAAGCATCACTTGAAAAGACAAGAGCAAAAAGCGAACTTATTAGTTCAACTTTGAGTGCAATCGGTTCAGGTATAAATTCATATGACACAGGAAAAATAGGTTTTAAGGGAGATAAATAATGGCAAATATTTATCAAAGAGAGATGTTTACAGAATCGGCAATGGGTAATGTAAAAGATACATTATCACAAGTTGGTTCAATTGGTTCACAAGTAAAAAAACAAGGACAACAGGAAGAAGATAAGGCTCAAGAGTTATTGTTGCAAGCAAGAAAAAGATATTCTACTCAATTAAATAATGCAAGCCAAACAGATATGCAACTTGCTTATGAAAACTATGGAAACAATCCGACAGAGTTAGAAAAAGAACTTAACAATATTCGTGATAATTATGCAAACAATATTGAAGATAATGAAGTAAAAAGCGACTTCTTGGCAGATTATGAATTAAAAAGTAGAACTATACTTGGAAAATCAAATGTTGCTTTTGCACAAGCACAGAGAAAAGAAAACAAAGCATTATTAGAAGTTGAACTTGAACATAGTTATCAGTTATCAAAAGACACTCTTATAAATGCTTTTGGTGGATTTAATTCGCCTGATGATGTTGTAAACTATATGAGAGGTATGGAACAAAGAAGGGCTGGAGAAAGTTCGGATTTACTCTCTGCAAGTGAAAAGAAATCATTACAATACAAAACAAATAGACTTTTTCAAGATGCATTAAATGACTATTCAAAAGGATTGAGTGCAGAAGAAAAATATAAACTACATCAAAATATTGCAAATGGTAAATTCACACTTGGCGGTGTTCCTTTGAATAAATTGATGGATAAAGAATCTTATGATACATTAAAATCAAGTTCAAAGACTTATACAGAAAATGTAGAAAAGGCAGTTAAGAACGGAGAAACACAAAACAAAGCAGTTGAAATATCTGATGCTTATGAACTTAGCAAGATGAAACTTGAACAACTTGTAGAAGAAAAGACTGAAGATAAGAAGTTCAATGCAACAATAGATGAAACATTAAATTATATAGATACATTAAACGAAGATTATATTAGAGGCACAGTAGATGAAAAAACCTTTAGAAAATATAATTTATTGTTTGCTGATAATTTAATGAATAAAATGGATACAGAACATAGAAATAATATGTTTGTAAAAATGATTTCAAGTAATAGACAAGATGCTTTTAATATGCTTGATGAAAAATTAGAGAAATACAAAAAAGATACGGGTGTTAGTCTTGATAATAGTATTGTAAAAGCGGGATTATATACACAGATTTACAAAGGATTAAAAGGTGCAAACATAGACCCTGATGAGTCAAATTGGTTATATATTGGCGAAGAAAAGAAAAAGAAACTAGCAAATATAGTCAATGATGTGTATAATAACTTTGTGATTAAAAATGATACTGGTGCAATACTAACTGATGCATCAAGAATATTAGTTGGAAGAAGTGTTGCACAGAAGAAAGATGAAATGCGACCTGTTCAATCTAACGAATATCAAGTATATGAAGAAGAAGGAACAGGAAAGAAATATAAAAAGTTTAAAACCGGTGAAAAGGTTTATATTAAATAGGGAGTAAATATAATGGCTGATAAACTTGTTCAAGATTTTGTATGTGATTACTACAATGATGATGTTGTTTTTGATGGTAATGATTCGGATTCAATCGATGCATTATATGTAAAACAAAAAAGACAAGCAGGAGTAAATCTTGATAATGGGTTATTTGCAAACAAACCTATTGAATCATCATCGGTAGGAAACTTTTTTAAGAGTGCTATTGCATCGCCTGTTGGCTTGGTAGCAACAGCAGGAAATAATCTTGCTATAATCGGACAAAATGTTTATGACTCTTT
>CACZYK010000011.1 GCA_902785295.1 uncultured Clostridium sp. | reverse complement strand
TACTGAAACAGGAGGCTCTAGTAGTACTTATATGTGTGATAATTATTACTCAAGTACAGGTAATAGAGTGGCTCGTGTCGGCGGTAATTATAATAATGGGACTACTGCGGGCTTGTGGTATTGGAATTTGATTAACGCATCAAGTTATACTTACTATTACTACGGGTCTCGACTTCTTAGATACCAAGATTAGTGGGGGAATGGGGGCGACCAGCCCCCAATATAATTAAAACCGACGAAAAGTCGGAGATTAAAAATTTGTTTTTTGATATAGGGATTTGGTGTGTGACCTAGTCGGTTATGTGCGGTTCTTTGATGGCTCGTGTCGGCGGTAATTATAATAATGGAACTAATGCGGGCTTGTGGTATTGGAATTTGAATAACACATCAAGTAATACTAACTATAACAACGGGTCTCGACAACTTATATATGTTTTTTATTACACATCATTTTCCTCAGCACTTGCTGGAAATTAGTCGTTATGGGTTGGGTTAGTAGGTTAGCTCTCGAAAGCTCGATAGACAAATATAAGAATAAGAGGAAACCATAAATGAAAAGGACAGGAAATATCTATGAGAAAATTACCCAATTAGGTAATATTGAATCAGCAATTATGAAAGCGTCTAAAGGTAAAAAAGGACGCAAGAGTGTAGAAAAGGTGTTAGATTCACCTACATATTACGCTATGCAAATACAAAAAATGTTAAAAGACAAGACTTATAAGCCTAGTCCATATATCGAAATGAAAATTCAGGACGGTGTAAGGAAAAAGGAACGAATTATATTTAAGCCGTGCTTTTATCCCGACCAATGTATTCATTGGGCGTTAATGTTGCATTTAGAACCTATTTTAATGAAGAAAATGTACCATTGGAATTGTGCGTCTATTAAAGGTAGAGGCTTACATCACGGTATGAGACATTTAAAAAGGATTCTAGTAGATGATAGAAAATACACTAAATATTGCTTAAAATTAGATGTTAAAAAATTCTATCCTAGTATCGACAAAGAAATATTGAAAAACAAGTTTAGAAGAATATTAAAGGACAAAGATGTCCTTTGGCTTATAGATTCCATAGTAGATAGTGCTGAAGAGGGAGTACCGATAGGAAATTATACTTCCCAATGGTTTGCTAATTTCTATTTAACGGACTTAGATAAGTACATTAAAGAAGAATTAAAAGTAAAATATTATATTCGTTATATGGACGATATGGTACTATTTTCTAATAATAAAAAAGAATTACATAAGATAAAAGATAAAATAGAACTCTTTTTGAATAATGAATTACACTTAAGGCTTAAGGAGAATTGGCAATTATTTAAAACCGAAAGTAGACCGCTCGACTTTTTAGGGTATAGATTCTATAGAGGATATACTACTTTAAGGCGTAGCAACTTCTTAAGAATAAAAAGGCGTATAAAAAAGATATATAAAAAGGATAGTCTCAATTTTCACGACGCTTGTGCTGTACTTAGTTATAATGGTTGGATAGTTCATTCTAACGGTTATAACTATACACAAAAGTATATGAAACCATATATAAATTTTGCTAAGTGTAAGGAGGTTATAAGAAATGAAACACGAAAGCGACTTGAAGCCAATAAAAAGCTTTGAAATCGAAAATATACATAACAACCGCTGTGAGGTTGTTTTTTTTGATTTAGAAAGTATTGAAGAAGTTGATAAGGTTGATGAAGAGGGAAAAGAATATAAATCATATTTGTATAACTCTTATAGACAACCAATGAGCTATAATTCTAAATTAGAAGAATATATAGAAGAAAATTATGAAACTCTATTATCTAAAGCTAAAGAAAGTGAGTATGAAATATTAGCTCAAGAAGTAAGAGCTAAAAGAAATGCTTTACTAGAAGAAACTGATAAAGATATGGCTTTTGATAGATTAGGAATAAACTTTGATATAAATATACCTAGTTCAATATCATTAAGTAATATCGTATCGTTTATAAAAGAATTAGCTAACGCCTTAAAGGAATTTGGTAAATTATTTAAAGATATTAACGATTCTAAAATAGCTAAATATAGACAAGAATTAAGAGATATAACTAAACAATCGGGCTTCCCTTATAATGTAGTATTTCCTGAAAAGCCTGATAAGGATTAAAAAGTGGTTAGGGGTTGAAAATGGAAACAATTATCGTAGCCACTATTAGTACTCTAGGAGTCATTATTACTACAATTATACAGGTTTATCACGCTAGTAAAAAAGATAAAATAGAGTCTAAGATAGATGATTTAAGAAAAGAAGTAAAAGCTGACATAGAATCTTTAAAAAAGGACATAAACGAAGAGACATTAGGTCGTTGTAAATCCGATTTAGTGTCTATTATGTCTAAAATTCAAAATGGATATACCCCCACGAACGAAGAAAGACGAATAATACTAGAAACAAAAGAATTATACAATAGTAAGGGTGGGGATAGTTATGTTGATGATATGTTTGATAATTTAAAGAAAGAGGGTAAGTTATAATGGATAGTTTTTTAACTTGGGAAGTTCTATTAACTTTTTCAGGGTTAGTAGGTGCTGTCTATATGGTAGTAGAGTTTACAAAAGAAATTAAAGTAATAAATAAAGTTCCAACTAAATATTGGAGCTTTTTTGTTGCACTATTTTTACTAATAATCACTAATTTAGTTATGGGTACTTTTAACTATAAAGACTTAGTTTTATATATGCTAAATGGAATAGTTATTAGTTTAAGTTCTAACGGATTAAATGATTTTAATAAAGATAAGAAAACATCTAACGAAGAATCAATAGAAAATAAATAAAGGTATAAATGGGCGGAGCAATCCGCCTTTTTATATAGATTGGAGGAATGAAAAATGGAAGAAAAAGAAGTTGTAGTTGAAGAAACTACTGAGGAATTGGAAGTTCAAAATACTTTCAATGAAGACGGACTTGATGTTCTAGTTGAAGATGGAACAATCGAAAATGAAAACAAAGAGGAGGTCGTTGAAAATGCAAATGAGAACGAGTAAACCCGGAGCTGGTAATAAGTTCTATATTACAAAGTCTAAAGGTGGATATTCTACTTGTATTCAGGGAAGTCCAACTGATAGTCAATGTAATGTTTTAGCTAACTGTGTAGGATATGCGTGTGGTAGATTTAATGAGATTATAGGAAGTATGAAATATCCTAGTTTAAATTGCAACGCTGAAAACTTTATAGAAAGAGCTAGAAATACTTATGGCTTAGAAATCTCACCTGTACCTACATTAGGTGGTATTATGGTATGGAAAAAAGGCTCTACATTAAGTGGTAATGATGGAGCGGGTCACGTTGCTGTTGTTGAAAAAATTATAGATAGTAATACTATTTATACAAGTGAATCAGGTTATGGTTCAAGTGCTTTTTGGAATAGTACAAGAAGTAATAGTAATGGTAGATGGGGCTTAGGTAGTGGCTATACATTTAGAGGTTGTATTGTTAACCCAGCTATAGGCAAAGTCACAGCACCTACTCAATCTAATACTGACCCATTCCCTAACGTAAGTGATGAAGAGTTAGCTAGGAGAGTATGGGCTGGAGAATTTGGTAATGGAGACGAAAGAAGAGCTAAGCTAGGTTCTAGGTATGCTTCAGTACAAGCTTTAGTAAATAAAGGTGTAGGAAAATCAACTCCATCTAACCAAACACCAAGCCAACCAAGTAGACCTGATTTACTAGAAATGGTAAGGAGAACTATTAGAGGAGACTTTGGTAATTACCCAGCTAGAAAAACTAACATCGAAAAGATGGGCTGGGATTATGCTACAGTTCAACACCAAGTAAACGAAAATGTAAATCGTGGAAATTGGAATTGGGATAAAATAAGATTATATTAGACCATTTTCCCTTTAACAGGAAAATGATAAAAGGTAAGGGCTTAAATGTCCTTACCTCTTTTTTTTTGCTCTAATTTATATGTATAGTCCTGTCCGTAGCGTTCTATAAATTCTTCTAACGAGTGTGTTTTCATATACTCTTTTTGAAATAGTACTTTATATTGTAGATTCATCATAATATCTTTATGAAATAGCTTATGACAAAATACACATAAAGGAGCTACCATTCCATCTTCCATAGATATTAACCTATATGAGCCACTAAACACTTCATTTTTTTCTACTTGAGTATACATATTTATCCTTTTATCAAAATCACCCGTTTTTAGACCGCATTCACAACATTTAGTCAAGTCAGGATAAATTATACTAAATCTTTCTTTTTCTTTCTTAACGAGCTTGTTTGAGCGTGATTTGAGCGGTTTATATTGTTTGTATTCTTTATTAACACATTCCCGACAACAGGAAAGTGTTATTTCCTTACGATGTAATCTACAATAATTATACTTAATTCCTTTTTTAGTTCTTACTGTAAAAAATTTACACTTCATTCTATTTCCTCTTTTCTAGGTACTAAATAGTATCTAAAAACTAGGAAACACCCTACATTTTGCTACTTTAACACTTTTAAAAGTCCTTCATTTATCTTTATTTTACATTATCTAGCATTATTCTAAGTTTTATGATATAAAAGTAAAATAGTTATTTTTCCCTTATTTTATGGGTATTTCTAATTTTTAGGTACTAATTTAGGTACTAATATTTTATAAATTATTTAATAAATCAACGATTTTATCTTGTACCGATGGGAATAGGTGCATATATACCTCTTGCATAACTCTTAGTCCGTGACCCATTCTTTGAGACATCATTATAAAGAATTTAGTTGAATCCGTTTGACCGGATTTAAGATATTCGTTAATACATAAACTAACGTGTGAATGTCTAAATTCGTGAATAGTGATAGTCTTATCTTCCATATCAGCTAATTTAAAATAATCGTCTTTATGTTTTTTTACTTGATATTCACTTAATACATCACCATTTCCAAAAACGAACCAATCATTAGAATAATCACCGTATTCTTTTACTATATCGTGATATTTAGTTAATTCTTTTATCAATGTATTAGACATAGTTATTTCACGATTTACGCCCGTTTTAGTAGATGTTATTTTATATTTACCTGATTCCGTATTAAATGAGATGTTTTTATCGATTATTAAGACATTTCTTTTAAAATCAACATCATTCCATCTTAAAGCTAGTATTTCACCTTTTCTCATTCCTGTAAAGTATAGAGTAGTAAAGAAACAATACCATAACGGGTCATCAATAACACTTATAAATTTATTATATTCATCATAAGTAATATATCTTAATTTGTTTTTATTCTTTATGACCTCATCATTTTTTCTTTTAAATCTACCTGATAATTCTACAGGATTATAGTTAAGTTCATATTTTCTATTAGCAAAACTAAATATTTCTTTGAAGACAACATAATATTGATTACAAGTGGATATTTTAATTTTCTTTTTAATTAAAGTATCTTTCCAATTTTCTATATCGACTACTTGTATTTCATCTATAAATTTATGATTGAAGTATGGCTTAATGTTATTCTCATATTGAGATATATAAGATAATAAAGTAGATTCTCTTATTCTAGTTTTAGCGTCTTTGAAATAATCATCAGCTACTATATCGAATCTCTTTTTTACAGGAATATCTCTATTCATTAAAAATACTCGTTCTTCAGCCTTAGCTTCTTTTTCTAATAAATATCTTTTAGATGTATAAGGTACTAATTTTCCCTCCGTGTTATGATAATAGACTTTGAATCTATATTGTCTTCCATCTTTAGTCTTTTCTTTATCTTTAAATACTGACATTTTAGCACTTCCTTTTATTGTTATTTTTTTTATTCCGTGCTATAATGTAATAGAAAGCTCAATTACAATTATAGCTTCGGTTATTTTTGTTTAAGATTGCTAGTCTTATGGGTTTTCATCGACGTTTCCTAGTTCGAGCTGGGAGCGTCTTTTTTTTATTTATTCATAGCTTTAGCTATTTTTTGTGCTTGTATTTCCATTTTATTTTCATCATAAGCTTCTATTTGATTATTTAATAATGTTTTAAATTCATTAGGGTTAGTGACATAATCAAACTCAAATACTGATGACGCTGTTGTTATTGCTATAGTTCCATAGTTAAATAATTTACCAAAGAATCCCTGTTTAACTTGGACGCTATTGATTTTATTTAATGGACTATCCAATTCGTTAGTTTTAACTAGACCGGTTTTACCTCTAACTCTTTTATTTGTTATTTCTAGTATAGTTGTAAAATATTTAATCAAGTCTCTTGGTAGCCAAACAAGACCGACTAAGATACAACAAGCGAATAAATCAACAAATAATTTAAAGATTAAAGCAACAACTGAAAGCTTAGCTCTTTTTACAGTTTCTTCCATATTCGTACTCCTTTCTTATCTATAAAAATACCTGTACTAGCGTATTTCTATCCTAAAATAATGTTTTTAGCGTCTAAAATGTCAATTTTTTAAAAATATTGTGCGTTTTTTACCATTTAAGGTATTAAAACGACCATTTTAGACATTTATTTAAAATCCTTTACTCTTTATTGATATAATAGAATATTTATAATATTTAATCGAGAGGGGGATTTATTGATTGAAAAATACTAAGAAATTATATATTGCATTGGATAAAGATAAAATCAACATAAGATTATATGTATTATTGATAGAATATTTCTTATAGGAATATTCTATTTATTATCTTTATCTTTCATAATAAAAGGTTTATTTATTTTTGCAAACTCAATCAATTTATTAAAATCTTCTTCCGATATTTCTTCATTCTCGTTTAAGAATCCTTTTCTTTTTAATGTATCTTTTAATAATTCCATTTCTTCTTCTTTAGTAATTTCTCTTTTCTTATAGATAGAGTTATTAAGTGGAGGGAAAAATTCATCGATTGGAACTTTAAATATTTTTGATAATTTAAAAAGTAAATCTTGGTTAATTCCTCTATCACCATTTTCATATCTTGATACCGCTTGTCTAGTAGTGTCAAGTTCTTCAGCTAACTCATCTTGAGTCATATTTCTATGTTCTCTAAGTTTTTTTATTACGCTACCAGCGTATTTTCTTAAATCCTTTTCACTTTTCATTCATTTATTTCCTCCGTACTTTTTTTCTTTAATTACAATATCATTATAGCATTATAAACAACAAAAAGCAACAAATTGGAACTTTTTTTAAAAAATTTTAATAAAAGTTATTGACATACGCACCAACTTGGTGCTATGATTAAGATGTCAAAACAAAAGTAAGGAGGTGATAGTATGCAAGAAAACCTAATTTTGTTAAAAGAAAAACATAACTTAACAAATACTGAGATGGCTAATTTATTAGGAATTACAGCGGTTCAGTATCGTAAAAAGGAAAAAGGTGAAGTTCAGTTTAAGCTTAACGAGATGGTAAAGTTAGCTGAATATTTTGGTAAAACTATGGACGAAATTTTTTTACCAACGAAGCACCAAATTGGTGCGTTAAAAGAAGAGGAGGAATAAAAAATGAGTACAGGAGTACAAATAACATTTATTATTTGTCTAACTATTGTAGCGGTAATTTATATTGCTTCTAAATATGGTGACAATGACTCGAATAAAAAAAATAAAAAGTAAAACATAAGACTAGCAAAATTAGAGAGGTGGAATATGGAAAAACCTTATATCAATCAAAAAGAACTAACTGAGTTGTTAGGTCTTGGAAGAAAACGTGGTGAAAGAGTAATGAAACATCTTTTAGAAATAGCTAAAGAACAAAATTATTATTTACCCGAAAGCAAAAAAGACATTTTAATTCCAACTCACTTAGTAAAAAAAGAATTAAAAATAAAAGAGGTTATATTGGAGGATAGAAAATGAAAAAGAATAAAAGGATAAAAATTAAATGGAAAAATGTAGCACTAGCTATCGTATTTCTAATATGTGCGTATGTAGTACTACACGATATGTTTATGTTGACAATTTATAGTTGGATAACAGGTCAAATGATAGGTTGGACTTGGTTAGGTTTTCTAACATTCATTCTAGCTATAGCTGTTGGAGGAGAAATATTTGAATATTTTGAAGATGAATTTAATAAATAAAAAGATTTATAAGTTGTGTGAGAACTCATAAATCAAATGTAAAAATATACTTTTTACAATCTTAATTATATCAAAGATTGTGAGAAAAAGGAATGGAGGTAGTGAAATGAATTATATAAATCAACCTTATTCCGCTTTAAAGATTCCTAAGGTGATTGTTTATGATTACTAAAGATAATTTCTTACTTAAAAAATCACAACAAGAAGTATTTGAAGAATTAACCGATGAAGAAGCTGGAAAGTTAATCAAAGGAATCTTCAATTATGTTTCAACGGGTGATAGTGGATTAAGTGGTGTATTAAGTGCTGTCTTTATTCCTATTAAAAAAGATATTGATGATAATGAAGCTAAATATCAAGCAATATGTGAAAGGAATAGACAAAATGGGTTAAATGGTGGAAGACCTAGAAAGCCGGAAGAAAAAACCCAAGAAAACCCAATGGGTTATAGTGGGTTAGAAGAAGAAACCGAAGAAACCCAAATGGATATTTTGGGTCAAAATACTCATATATCATATATCACTAATCATAATTCAAATATTCATAATAATCAAAATAATCATTTAGAAGATATTAAAGAGATAATAGAATATCTTAATAAAATAACTAATAGTAGATTTAAGTATTCATCTAAAGCTACTCAAACTAAAATAAATGCAAGATTAAATGAGGGATATAAAATAGAAGATTTCCTTACTGTAATTGATAAAAAAAGTGAAGAGTGGATAGGTACTGAATGGGAGAAATACTTATGTCCTGAAACATTATTTGGAACTAAGTTTGAAAAGTATTTGAATCAAAAAACTACTAATAAGCCTAAAACTTTAAAAGATATTTCTATGTCGGATTTAGATAGAGCTATAGAGCTTGAGAAAAGAGGTAGACAGTATAGTGACTAAATTAGAGTTTTTAAAAGGAATGAAAAAGTTATCTAACTATTATTTAAAAGATATGAAAGAGGACGAGCTAACAACTTGGTATGAAACATTTATGAGCTGTGATGTAGTTATATTCTATATGGCGGTTCAATCTATAGGAATTAAAAATAAATATTTTCCTGTATGTGCTGAATTAGTTGAAGAATATATGAATCAAGTACCTGTTTATTTAGGAATGATTTTAGAAAAAAATAAATCAATTCCTAGTGATAGAAAAAAATATTTAACGGATTTACTTAGTTGGTATAGCTTACAAAAAAAATATCCTAAAGAATTTCTTGATGAAATATTCACTTATAGAAATGTTATTGATTCTAAGAATAGTCCAATACTTATAGGCTTTGTGGAATAGGATTGGAGGAAAAACGATGAAAAGAATTGAAAAAGATATTTTTGAAAAGGACAAGCTCCCTAGTAAGTGGAGAATGAGAAAAAGAATAAACACCTTAGAAAATCAAGTATCAACTTTAGAAAATGTTATTAAAGACGAGTTATATAAAGAATTTATGAAAAAACTCGGTGAACCTGATGAAGTTAAAAGACTTCGTGAAGAAAATAAAAAATTACGCCAAAAGATAAAAAGTTATAAGGAGGATATAAATAATGGCTGAGAAAAAGAAAGCATATAACTTTGGAGAAAAGACTAAAGAATTTTCACCTAAGTTAGGTAAAGAAGTAGAAGTTTGGGTATCACCTAAATATATTTACGCTAAGAAAAAAGTTATTGAGATGTTAGAATCGGAAAAATATAAAAATGTTTTAGATGAAAGTGATTTTTGGATTTTAATGAACGCTACTAAAACAGGGAAAATGGCTTATACCGGTTTAATAATTTCTCACGATGGTTGTTTAAAAATAAATGACACATTAGAAGATAAATTGAAATATAAGCCTGAATGTATGACTTTAGATAAAGAGGGATATAACAATTCATTAGTATATACCTATAATTGTCCGGAACAGGGAATTTATGAAGTAGGAGAAGTTAGTAAAGATAATTTAAAAAATGGTGGTTATCCTTACGCTATGGCTTTAAAAAGATGTATTGATAGAGTAATTCTTAAAAATAGTAAGATTGCTTACGATGGAATCTATAGTGATAGTGAAGCTGATGAATTTGTAAAAAGAATTGAAGATACTGAAGAAGTAGCACCAACTGAAGTTAAAGCAACTACTAAGACTACAACAAAAGCTACAACAAAAACAACAGCAACGAAAAAAACACCAACTAAGAAAGAAGAAATAATGATTCAAAAGGAACAAATGGAAATAATTAAAAAATTATATACAGCTGAAGAATTGAAACCTTTAATGAAACATATAGGAAAAGTAAAAATAACTGAATTAACTTTAATAGAAGCTAGTAGCTTAATAAAAAGAAAAACACCTGTCAAGAATACAGGTATTGAAAAAATACCGTCAAAAAATGAAGAAAATGACGATAATTATTTAGAATAGGAGAATTGATATGAACGAATTAGTAAGAATAGAAAATAACGATATAGTTATTGATAGTGATTTTATAGAAAAATATAGAAACTTTAAAAAATTACAATTAGAAATGGATTTAGCTGAAAAAGATTTAAAAGTTAAATTAAAAGACGCTATGGAAATGTTAGGAAAAGATAAAGTTATCTTAGATGGATTCTCAGCAAAAATTAAAGCTGGATATACAACATCTAGGTTTGACTCAGCAAGATTTAAAAAAGAATGTCCTGACATCTATAACGAATATGTTAAAGAATCTAGTGTATCAAGTTCTATTACATTAGATGTTGAATAATGATAACTTTTATCGAAAAACCTCACATCTATTTAGTTGATGGAATTATTACTCCAAGTGTTAGTGAAATATTACATTTTATGTTTCCTGATAAATATAGCGGAGTACCTGATTGGATATTAGAAAGAAAAGCTAAATATGGAACTATGATACACGAATCAATAGAGATGTATGAAGCTAACATTAAAACTATGAGATTAGAAGAAGCGTTTGATGTGACGGTACAAGCTAAAGGTTTAACTTATATTCAAGAAGCTAGTTTAAGACAATATGTGAAATTAAAAAGAGAAAATAAAATTGAAGTATTGGAACAAGAAATGATGATTCAGTATAACGGAAAATATGCTGGTAGGTTTGATATGATAGCCAATATTGATGGAGCAATTAGTCTATGTGATATAAAGACTACCGCTGAATTAGATGAAGAATATTTAAGTTGGCAACTATCTTATTATGAATTAGCTATGAATAAAACTTTTGATAAATTATACGCTATTTGGCTACCTAAAAAAGGATTAGGCGTATTAAAAGAAATAAAAAGAAAGCCAAAAAAATTATTGATAGAAAAATTAAATGAATTTATGGAGGTATATGAAAATGAAAACTATTGATGAAAAAAATATTGAAAGATTATTAAAGGATACAAAAACACTTTTAATAGCAACTGATAACGGAATTGGAATAAATGGTGGGTTAACACAAATACTAGGAGCTTTTAGTTTAATGGTAAATCAAATGAAAAAAGGTGGAATGAGTGAAGATTTATTAAGATACGCCTTTAATGTTGGAATTAGTGATAATCCTGAAAATGAAGAAAAAGAAATAGATGAAAAAACTAAAAAAGCAAAAGAAGAATTGAAAAAATCCTTATTAGATTTAACTAAAGCTTTGACTAAGGATTTAGAAGAAATGTTAGGAGACGAATAGTTTATGGATATGAATACTGTTAATGTGATTGGAAGAATCACAAAAGATATTGAATTAAGAACTACAGCTAGTGGTTTATCCGCTGTTAGTATGTTTATAGCTATTAACAATGGAAAAGACAAAGACGGTAATGATAGACCAGCCGATTTTCCTAAAATATATGTTTATGATAAACAAGCTGAAAATATAAGTAAGTATTGTCATAAAGGAAGTAAAGTTGGTGTCACAGGAAGAATTAAAACTAGAACTTGGGATAAAGATGATGGAACTACAGGATATGAAACTTATATATCAGCTACTCACGTTGAGTTCTTAGATACTAAACAAAGTGGTGGTGCTGGAATACCTGACCCTGATTATGTACCATCTCAAGAAGAAAATGTAGAAACTACAACTGAAGTTGAAAATGACCCTTTTAAAGACTTCGGTGAATCCATAGAAATTAGTGACGACGATTTACCATTCTAGGAGTTGAAGTATGAAGTTGGTAGGTAATTTTGCTCGTAGTGGTAAAAATGAAAACCTAGAAACCGAAATAACTTTAACAATAAGAGAAAATTATAAACATTTAATTCAAGAACTTAATAAGGAAGATTTATACTCAATAACAATATCAAAAGCTCGAGATAAGAGAACGGAACAGCAAAATAAATATATGTGGGCGTTAATAGGTGAGATAGATAAAGCTCGTAATGGTGATAGGTCAAACGATGATTGGGATATATACCTAGAAGCTTTAGTAAGAGCTGGAGCTAAGTTTACTCATCTATTAGTTGAGCCTGAAGCTGAAACGATGTTAAGAGAAAGCTTTAGAGCTATTCAACTTATTAGGAGAATCAAAGTTGGAGATAAGATATTCAATGATTATAAATGCTATTATGGTAGTTCTAAGCTAGATAAAAAAGAAATGGCTGATGTCATAGAAACTTTATTAGATATGGCTAGTGAATGTGGATTAGATATTGTTTATTGGAAAGATGTATTAGGTTTTGAGGAAAGGATTTAATAATGGAAAAATTAACTCAAGTAGATAGAGTCCTAAGACATTTACAACAATATGGAAGTATCACATCGTTAGAGAGTTTTAGGGAATATGGAATCACTAGACTTAGTGCTGTTATCTTTATCTTAAAAGAACAAAATTATGAGTTTGATGAAGAATGGATAACTAAGCCTAATAGATATGGAGAAAAGACTACATTTAAAAAATATATTTTAAAAACTAAATAGGAGGGTCGTTATATGAACGAATATAAAGAAACATTAGAAAACAATATTGAAATTGTTAATCATTATGGAGTAAAAGCTCAAATACCGGTATGGATAGAAGAAATGAGTGAACTTACTAAAGTATTATGTAAATGGTTTAGAAAGTATGACAAGCTCGAGGGAGATATTAACTTACAGTTATTGAGTGATATGAAAGAAGAGATAACTGATGTCACTATTTGCTTAGACCAATTAAAGTATGTAATTCAATATATGGAAGACGATTTAATGAAAGAATATAAGTGGAAAGTAGATAGACAGCTCAAAAGAATAGCCGGTGAAGAAGATGAGTGAAGAAGAAGTTAATAAATTAAGAACTAGAGTAATGCTAGCTGAAGATAGTAATAAGATTCTAGTTAAAGAGAAAAAAGAAAAGGAATTAGAAATAAAAAAGTATGCTGAATTATACCAAAAGAAAGCTACTAAACTTAATGAAATATATAGGGTAGTTAATTCTAATAAAATTAACGAAGAAAACTATATGAAACTCATTGATTGGATAAAAAGATACATTAAGGAGGACTAATTATGAATGACGATATATGGAGTGAATGTATATTTGATTTTAGAGAGATACCTACTAAATGTGATAATTGCGGTAGTAATAGAGTTAGATATACAACTAATGACGAAATATACGGAAGAATATATGGTAATGGTGGCTGTTATTTATGTGATGATTGTAAAGCTTATGTTGGCGTACATAATACTAAACATAAAAAGCCACTAGGTAGATTAGCTACTAAAGAATTAAGAGAACTTAAAATGAAATGTCATAGTAGATTCGACCCATTTTGGAAAGAAACTAATTTTAAAAGGACGGATTGCTACGGATATTTAGCTAATAAGTTAGGATTACACTTAAGAGAAACTCATTTTGGTTGGTTTGATAAAGAGTATTTAGAAAAAGCGTTATTTATTTTAAATCATACTACTTACGCCGATATTAGTGAATACATCAAAGAAAGAAAAAAACAATGTTAGATGACGCTATCGAATTATTAACTAAAATGATGATTCAAGAAGATTTTAAAAATAAAAAGAAAAAACAAGAATCAATGATTACATTAAGTAAAGTTGATTTATATAAGTTTTGTGTTAAATTACTGAAACTAATAAAAAGAGAAATGGAGGACTAAGTATGAAAAAAGTAATTTTAAATAAGTGTTATGGTGGATTTGATGTTTCAAAAGAAGCGTATATGTTATATGCAAAGAAAAAAGGATTAACATTATATCTATATGAAAGTAATTTTGTTGATAGAAAGTTTATTTATAAAAAAGTAAACAATGATGATTCTATTTTTAGACACTACTTTACTAAGGATATGGGTGACAATGTAGAAATAAGTAATGAAGATTATGATAAATACTGTTTATATCTTAGAGACGAACATAGAGAAGACCCTGTTTTAATTGAAGTAGTAGAGGAATTGGGAGAAAAAGCAAGTGGAAGATTTGGTAATTTGCAAGTAGTGGAGATTCCCGATGATTTAGATTATGTAATTGATGAATACGACGGAATAGAAACATTACATCAAAAAGTACAGGAGTGGTAGTTATGAATCATAGGGAACAAGCTAGAAAATATTTTAAAAAATGTAATTTAGATTACAACTTAATAGATATTGATTATCTTTATGATTTAATAAGAATTACTAACAAAAAAATAGCTGAAACTGATACTTGCTGTGTTATGATGTGTCAACCTACACGAAAACAAACGAAATTCAAAAATAAAAATTCAATGAGAGATTTAATATATGCTGAATTGAGAGTAAAAGGTACTTACTTTGACGATAGAGAAGCTTATACATTTAATGAAGATGGATTTATAGGATTTTGTGGTTGGGCTGATGGAAGAAATTGTTTAATATTTACGGAAGCATTTATGGAATGGTGTGATTATTTAAAAGATAAGGTTGGTGTAAATCGATGAAAAGAACTGAAAAAGAAGTATTAAAGTTTTTCATTATAAGTTTTTTACAAAATGCTGTTGTAATTATATGTTTTACAATTTTAGCAATAATTTTTAAAAAATGGTGGTTAACCTTATTCTCAATCATTTTTTGGAATAATTTTAGATTCAAACTTGAAGAAGATGGTGATAAGGAGATGGAAGATGATGTTGAATAAATTAAAAGAAATATTAAATACTTATTCTAAAGAAGAATTGGAAGATATGGACTTATGGATTGATTCAAGTTTAAAAATAGAATCTATTATAGTTGAAGAATACAGTATAAATTTAATAAGTGACGAAGCTGATATAGTAATTAACAATGTAATTGATAAAGAGGCTAAAAATAATGAGAAATGTGATTGAAGAAAGGTTTAATCCGCCGTTTGCTGTATTTGAAAATTTAGTAGGTAATTATGTGGTTCGTCCTTTAGATTGGGAGGGAATATGGAATCCTGACGGGAAATTAGTTGGTGGTAATTCAATAGTAAGTTGTCCTATAAAAGAAGACGCTGAAATGATAGCCGATACATTTAATAGATTTTTTAAAATGCTAAATGTTGTGAATCAATTAAATAAAGAAATAGAAAAAAATCCAATGTTAATGAATATACCGGTTATATTAGATTTTAAAAATAATCAAATAAAAGAGGACATTAAATGAAAGGAAAACAACTTGATATATTTGGAAAAGAACACGATGTAATAGTTTGTTATAGCTTGCCTCCTAGAAGTGGTAAAACCTTAAAAGCAAAATTTAGATATAACTATGGATATAAAAAAGGATTCTTTTGTAAAAATTGTAAATATTTTGAAGAACACCAATATAATAGAAAATATTTTAAATGCCAAAAATTAGGAATTACAAGTTCTTCAGCAACTGATATACGAAAAAGTGATATAGCTTGTAATTTATATAAGGAGGATAATAATGAAAGCTGTTGAAGATGTGACAAATATACTAATTAAAGTAAAAGATGGAATCTTAAAGTTCTACATAGAAAACAATTATATATATTGTGAAAACACAAGAACTTTTGAAAGGGTGGTTGTTGGAATTGTTAAAGATAAGGAAAAATAAAATGATTAAAAGTGTATATGAACTAAAAAAGGGAGATTTGGTTATATATCGATATAAAAGAATGAATTATGTTAATAAGCCTTATAAATATCAAATGTGGTTTACTGACGATTTCAAACACCGTGAATATGGTAAAGCTTCTGACATAATGGAAGTTAAAAGATATGTAAAAGTATTATGGTTTTATAAACTTAAAACTATATACAAAAGAAGAGAGAGATAATATGGACTTTATATTAGGAATGATAGTAGGTAGTGTATTAGGATTCTTTCTATGTGCTTGTTTAACGATTGGTGGTCATGATGACTAGAAAAAAGATATTTCAAAAAAGTAAAGAATATTTTGATTTTATAAATAAGAAAAAAGACTTGATTGATGTATTGGCTGTAAAAATTAAAAAGCAAAGTATAAAAATAGAATATATAACTAAGAAAGCGGTGAAGAATTAGATGAATAAAGAAGAATTGTTAATGTATAATGCTAAAGAAACATTAGAAATTATAAATAAAGGTATTGAAAAGTTAAATAGTATTATGGAAGAAATAACACGTTATGGATATAAATACGATTTAGAATTAGAAGATATTGATTGCTCTACAGTAAGTTCAAAAAAACAATATCATAGATTAAATGCTATTCTAACTAAGGATTTATCTACGGTAAAAGAAAATGAAGAATGATAGAGAAAAAGAAATAAAATATCTAATGTATCTTAAAAGTGAAATTATTAAGCAAGAAAAGAAAGAGTTAAGAAAACTTAAAGCCGAATTAGAATCATTAAATAAAGAAAAAACATTAAAAAGGACTAGGAATGGAGGAAAAAGATGAAAATTACTAAGCCTAAAGATAATCAAATATTGATTGAAGATGATATACTAAAACAATTTGATTTAAAAGTGCAAACTAACGCTGGATTAAATAATAGCGGGTTTAACGAATTATATAAAGGATTTATATTAGCTTATAGATTACCTGATATGGACGCTAGTAAGCAAATATTTTATGGTAGTAGAGTATCAGTAATGACCTTATTTTGTAGTTGTTTAGAAAGTATTATTACAAATAAACTAATAGCTGAAAAAGATTTAGAAGATATGATGTCAGCTATTAAAGAAAATATTGAACGAAGAAAAAGAGGTGAATTATAGTGAATTATCGTGGATTAACAAAAAAAGAATATATAGCATTGTTAAAAGATTGCGGTATGTGTACTAAAAAATGGACTTTATCAAAAGTAAAACAATTTGAAGAAAGAAGAAAAGAAATACTTAAAGCAAAGAATAAAAAGAAAAGAGGGCTATTTAATGGAAGAAGAAGTTAAAAATGAATTAGTAAAAAAAGTACTAGAAGAATTAAAAAATAAGAAACTACTTAAGAATCCTAAATCATCATATAAGAGTACTGAAAAGATATTATATAGTCTTAATGTATTACCTGAAGCTGTAAGGCTAATAGATGATGAAGTAAAGCAATTAGAAGAAGAGGCTAAAGGAATACCTAGACCTACAGCTAAATCTAATAGCTTAGTATTAAATGAGCGTGAGGGAACTTATGTATATGGTGATGAAACACTAGAAACTAGAATAAGTGAATTAAAACAAATATCAGTTAAAACAAAATCACAAATAAGACTTGTTAAGAATGCTTTAAAGAAGATAGAGGATAATAAGTATTATGATATTATATCTATGTATTATTTTGAAAATATGACTATTGAAGCTATAGCTGAAGAATTAGAAGTCTCAGTAGGTACAGTAAGTATGAATAAAAAAGAGTTAATAAATCAATTAAAAGTATATATATTCCCTGATACTTTTATGAATGAGTTATGAAAATGTTAGCAAAACTAATATTAAAATTACATACTATATTTCCTACTAAGATTCCTGTGATGAGTTGTTATGGTTGTTTAAAAGATGATTGTATAAATAGGGCTTATGAAAGAAACGAAATATGTAAAGGCTATTCAAAAGGATTTCTCTTTTTTGGGGATAGAAAAAAATTGGAAGAAGAATATTACAAATGGTTAAGAGAAAATAAGGGAGTAGCTGATGTACCATTCAATTTAATAACTTTCTTAGATTCTAAAAACTTATTGGATTATAAAAGGGTAAAAAAATACTTAAAGGATAATAATGAGTTTAAATTCAAAAAAATAGTTTAAAAAAATTGAAAAACGGCTGAAAAAGTGCTGTATGGACTATTGAAAATATAATGATATAATAGAGTAAAATGAAATAATTATGATAGTTTGATGATTCAAGCTACATAATTATTTTTTTTAAATTGTCTCAATAGGGTAGTGGCTGAAGTAATCCGCCATCGAGACATCTATTACGATACTCTAATTATGGGCTGACTTAAGAGAATATATTTATGAGGTATATTTGGGGTGCAATTCCTCATCAGCTCGTCCTTTTTATTCTTTTTATTCGTTGATGTAATTCAACCAAAAAGAGCGGAGCTAGAGAATAGCTCCTTTTGTGTGTTAATTAAGAGGTGATGGATATGAATATATTAAGTACAATAATAGCAATTTTACTGTTATTAGGACTAATAGCGGTTAATGTGTTTATATTTATCGTCGGTGATATAGATAAGTTCATAGAAGAGTTGGAAAAGAAATACGAAGACAAGTGATTTTATGAACGAAGAAAAGAATATTATGAGGTTGTGTATGAGATATAGCGGTAGTTGTAAGCTATGTCCGAGAAATAAAAAGTGTGATGAAGAAATCCTAAAAGAAAGACGAGGTGTTAAAAGTGAAGCAAGAAGACCTAATAAGAATAATAAAAGCTCTAGCAAAAGACTTAGACGCAAGAGCCGAAAGTATAGCTAGTGATTTTAATAGTAGAATTAGAAGTATCAATATTAGTGCTGATATAGAGTTAGGTTGTATTCCTGAGTGGAGTATTACTAAAAATTATCCTGTATTAGTTATAACTGAAGAAATAGCTGATAAGTTAGATGATATAGTAAATAATCCTAATGACGCTCCTAAATCTATGAAAGCTCAAGCTAGTATACAAACACCTCTAAAGAAAGAAAATAATATAGCTGATGAAATAGGAAAGGCTATTAAAGATTCTTTAAATCCTATAGATATAAAATTACCGGATTTAACAATACCTAATATAAAAATACCTAACTATATAGGAGCTGATTTTGGTAATGGATTTAGTAAACAATCTAATTATCGTAGTGGAGGTGATGGATAATGACCTCTTTAAGTAATAATCAAAAGCTATTTTGTCAAAAATATCTTGAATTAGGTATGAATGGAACACAGGCTTATTTAAGCGTATATAAGACCTGTAAGAAAGAAGAAACAGCTATGGCTAATGCTAGTAGATTGCTAAGAAATGCTAAGGTAAAGGAATATATTGAGGAATTACAGGCTAAGGTAGAAGAAAAAGCTATTGTATCAATAGAAGATATAGTAAAAGAATTAAAAGCTATAGCCTTTACTGATAGAACTAAGATAAGTCAAAATGTTAGAAATAGAATAATGCTACAAGATGATGAAGACGGAACTAAAAAAGAATATTTTGAAGATAATGTAATATTTACTGAGACAAAAGACTTAGATGATGAAACTAAGAAAGTAATAGCTGGTTATAAGAAAACTCAATCGGGTTTTGCTATTGAAACTTATGATAAGATGAAAGCTCTTGAGTTATTAGGTAAGTATTTAGGTATGTTTAAAGATGACGCACCTACAATCAATAATAATATAATCAATCCATACGCTAATTTAAGTGAAGAGGAACTAAGAAAATTAGCTGGTGATTAGATATGATACCTGAATATGTAAGACTACAAGCTAAATATGAATTGGCTAGGCGTAGCTTTTGGGAATATTGTAAATTAAAAGCACCGGACTTTTATACTGAGGAAAGAACTTACTTAAAAGAATTTTGTAATCAATTACAAGATTTCTTAAAAAGTCCTTTAAAAGTATTAGTAGTAAATATGCCACCAAGACACGGAAAAAGTAGAACGCTTACATTATTCGTTCAATGGTGCTTAGGTAGAAATATTCATTATAAGATAATGACAGGTAGTTATAACGAAATATTATCAGGAACTTTTGCTAAAGCTGTAAGAGACGCTATACAAGAAGAAGACGGAATATTTAGTAAAGTATTTCCTAATGTAAAAGTTAAGTATGGTGAAGCCTCAATGAAAAAATGGGCTTTAGATGGTAATGAAGAAGCTAACTACTTAGCAACTTCTCCTAAAGGTACAGCTACAGGATTTGGTTGTAATTTAATGATAATAGATGACTTAATAAAGACCGATAAAGAAGCTTATAACGAAATACTATTAGAAGAACACCAAAATTGGTTTGCTAATACTATGTTATCAAGAACTGAAACAGGATTTAAGATAATCGTAGTTATGACAAGATGGGCTACTAATGACTTAGCTGGATTCATATTAGATAAATATGATGGTAATGTACTTCACATAAATTATAAAGCTATCCAAGATGATGGCTCTATGTTATGTGATGATATATTGAATAGAGAAGATTTTGAGTTTAAGACTCAAGAAATGAATAAAGATATAGTTGAAGCCAACTATAATCAAGTATGTATCGATGAAAAAGGTCGATTATACAAGAACCTTAAGACATATCAAGTTAGTCCGGGATTTGGAACTATCTACGCTTATGTCGATACAGCTGATACAGGTGATGACTATTTGTGTTGTGCTGTGTATGGATTATTAAATAAAGAACCTTATATATTAGATGTTTTATTTACTGATGAGGGTATGGAAATAACTGAAGAAGCCACCGCTGATATGTTATATAGAAATGGTGTTAATTTAGCATATATTGAATCTAATAATGGTGGTCGAGGATTTGCTAGAAACGTACAAAGAATATTGAAAGATAAATATAGAAGCAATAAAACAGTTATAAAATCATTTACTCAAACAGCCAATAAACAAGCTAGGATATTATCTAGTTCATATTGGGTTATGGAACATATCTATTTTCCATTTAATTGGTCTAATAGATGGAGTGATTTTTATAAACATATAACTAGGTATCAAAAGAAAGGTAAAAACGCTCACGATGACGGAGCTGATGTATTAGCTGGAATATATGATAAGACCGTAGGAGAAAGACAAGCTTCATTCGGTAGTACTAAACCAGCGTAAGAAAAGGAGATGATTGAAATGTTGCAATATAACAAAGAGTATATTGTTAAAGCTGATAATATACATCAAATATTACAAGACGCTAAGCCTGAATGGGATAAACGTAAAAAGCTTTATAAAATGAAAGTAAGAAAAGATAAACCATCTAGCTTAGTAGCTGAAAATGATAATGTGACAAAAGTAGCGTTTGAATCAGTTATTTCAAATATGGTTAATGGATATATGGGTGGTAAAGCTCCTATATATTTAGTAGATGAAATACCAACTGAAGAAAAACAAAATATATTAAAGAAATTATTTAATAAAATATTTAGTAAGGATAATAATGATAGAAAAGAATATCAAATGTTTGTTGATTTTATAAGGGATTATAATGATGATTCCTTTTTTTATTACAAACTTATCCAAGATTATAATGATATGTCCGCTGGTTATGGTATCTTTTATGAAAATGAAGAGAATGAGATAGTATATGCCAATACTGACCCTAGACAATCAATAGCAATTTATGACTATTCGACACCTGTTAAGAAAATAGGATTTTTGAGACATTGGGAAGAAACTGACGCTGAGGGTAGTAAGTTCGATGTAGTTGTTTTAACAACTGAAGAACACAAATATTATTTTAGAAATAGTAAATTACAAGCTACTGATTTTAGAGAAGATGAAGAAGCTAGAGAAAATGTTAGTTGGGGTTGTGTACCGTGTATAGCTATAGAAAATCCTGATGGATTAGCTTGTTTTGAATTAGCTAAGTCAAATATAGCTTCTTATGAAAGAGTTATGAAAAACGCTCGCAATACTTTCCAATATAACGATGACGCTAAGTTAATGGTGACAGGATATGAACCAAAAGAAGAAACACTTATCGAAAAAAGAGATAAAGACGATAATGTTGTATATGATGAAGAGGGTAATATTGTATGGGTTGCCAATCCAAAACGTAAAGCTGAAGATAGATTAGTATTAGAAGCTCCTGTATTCTACGCTGGTGAGGGTGGAAGTATTGAGTGGGTTGAAAAGAATATCAATGATGGTGCTTTAGAAAATTATAAGAAAACTCTTATCGATTTAATATTTATGGTAAGTAATTGTCCTAATGTTAATGATTTAGGATTTACTAACGCCGATAATAGCTCAGCATTAGAGAAAAAGTTTTTCCCACTAGAACAATCCGTCACATATTTAGATAAATCAGTAAGAAAAGAGCTATTAGCTATGTGGGAAGCGTTTACTGAAAGAATAAATCTAAAAAAACATACGAATTATGATTTTAGGAATCTTAAAATAAAACTTCAAAGAAATATGCCTACTGATAAGAAAGCTGAAACTGATAGGGCTTTATCATTAAGAGGTCTATTATGTGATGAAACAATTATCAATCTATTACCTGATGAACTAGACGCTTCTAGTGAAATTGAGAAAATGAAAACTCAAAGTGAAGAAAACCTAGAAGCTAATATGGATAAGATAGAATCATTTAGTAAAGATGGTAAGGATAAAGATAAAAAAGAAAATAGTGATGAGAATAAACAAGACGCAAATAATCCAATAAATGCGTCTAAAAATATTCAAGACGCAAGCGTGAGTAATAATAAAGAAGTAAAGTAGGTGTTGTAAATGGATAATAACACTATACTTAATAATCGTTGGAAATATACTGATAAGAGATTACAGGAATATTTAAAAATATATAAGAGAATAAATGCTAGAACTCAAGATTATATCCAAGATATATTTAATGATATATCGTATAGCTATAATGACTTAAATAAGCCTATTTCATCATCTACTAGGAAGAAATTAGAAAGAATAATAGATGAGTGGAGAGAAAACAAGCTATTAAGTGGATATTTTGAGTATAAAGTCAATGAACTAATGAAAAAAAGATATATCACTAATGAAGAGGTACTCGATATATTGATATGGGGTGCTTATGTAAAAGAAAGAAAACAATTAGATGAATATGAAAACATATTATTTATTGACATAGCTGAGAACTTATATAATCAGGGTGTAGATGAAATAAAACCTAAGAAAAAGAAAAAATGGAGCATAACTTGGGAATTTATATGGAGTCTATTAGCTTTACCTAATGTAAAAGGTGAAAAATGGACTACTTATATTGAAGCTTTAGTATTAACTAACGCTCAAGAATTAAAAAGACAAGCTATGATAAATCTACAACAAAATAAAGAGTTAAATATAAATGATAGTGTATTTCAAAATACGATGAAAAAGCAACGAAACAGGTATTTATCTATCAATGATGGTAAATATAGTGGAGCTTTAGATAATGAAGCTATAGAAATAGGAAATATGGCTTTTTATAAAGCTGGTGAAGATTATGACGCTAAGAAAGTAAAATTCATAGCTGAAATGGATAGTAAGACTACTAAGATGTGTAGGTCACTAAATAATCAAATATTCAACATATCCGGATTAAATAAATTCAAGAGATATAGTGCTGATGAAGACGCTATTGTTGAATGTAAGGTATATGGATTAGTTAGAGGTGTGAATCTACCACCTATAAACGACCATTTCCATTATTGTAGAAGTACAATATCTTATCAATGGGATAGTGCTACTATTTCGGATAGATGGGAACATATAAAATTAAGAAAAGTTCTTAATTCAAGAGTACCTAAGAGGTTTGAAGATTTTGTAGAAATGAAGTATAATAATAACGAGTGGTATGAATCTACCTTAAGAGAAAAGGTGACAATCAAAACCATTAAAACTAATAAAAATTATACAAATGACTATAAGCATAAACTTATTAAGACTTATTATGATTTTAGAAAAAGAGATGTTGAAATGACAACTCACGCATTAAATCGATTCTTAGGTCAAAAAGAAAATAAGCCAAGATTTAGTGAAAAGAATATAATTGACTTATTAAATAAGAAAGCTAATTATTATGAATTAGATACTTTAAAAGATATAAAATTCTATGATGGACTAGCAATCGTACAAGATAGAAATAATAAAGAAGTTATTACTATATATACTAGAAATGAAAAAAGTGAAAGGTGGGGAGAATATGAATAAAGACTTAAATGATATGATTGAATCGTTTTTAGATGGTAAGTATGAAGCTAAAGATTTTGTATTTGATTTTGATGACGCATACGCTGAAGTTGATATTTCCAAGTTGGAACATAAATATATAACTATATATGATAATATCAATGAAGCCTGTTCTTTATTTGATGATTCTAACACTCACGATAACAGGCTGATAAATGAAAATCAGTTAAAAGAAAGAATAAAAAAATATTACAAAGTAAGCACCGATTAAAAGGTGCTTTTTTGGTGGAAAGACTACCGCTAATTGATTTAGATTAGTGTTGATTCATTATCGGGGTAGTTGTGCGTGTAATGGGTTTTAGACACGGTAATAATGATTATAAAGAGAGTTGATAGCTACAACTCTTTTTTTAATACCTTTTTCTATTGTAGGTCGAATAAATAGAGTATTTGTGTATGTAATGAGCTGGGGACTTGTAAAAGTAAATGGCTTGGGACAAAGGAGGAATAGAAATGGACGCAAATAATCAAAATGGAGCTGTTGTAAATAACAATAATAATGTTAATAATCAACAAAATCCTAACACAGGTGTAGAAACACCTAAAACTTTTGACGAAATGTTAAAAGAATCTAATTATCAAAGTGAATTTGATAAGAAAGTTCAAAAGTCTTTAGAAACAGCTAAAGCTAAATGGGAAGCTGAAATGGAAGCTAAGAAAAGTGAAGCTGAAAAGTTAGCTAAGATGAAAGAAGACGAAAGAACAGCCTACGAGTTAGAACAAGCTCGTAAAAAACAAGAGGAAGCTGAAGCTAAACTTAATGCTTATGAATTAAAAGAAGAAGCTATTAAAATGGCTAACACTCCCGAAACTCAGGTAGATGTTTCTTTATTAAGTCTTATTGACTTTAGAAACATAAAGGCGGAACAAGTAGAGCCTACTATTAAAAATATAAAGAAAGTTTTTGATAGTGCTGTTGAAAATGAAGTTAATAAGAGACTAAAAGAAAAATCTCCTAAAACTGTTGTTAATCAAAATAACAATGGTACTAAAACAAGTATCCCTAATGTATTTTAGAAAAAATTGTTAAAAAGGAGAGGTGATTTATAATGGATACAAGTAGATTAGGTGCTTTAAGCATTGAATTATTAGGTTCAGAGGCTAAAGATAAATTAGCTGAAGAATACGGAAAGGTTATAGACAATATAGCAACTGAAACTGTAGCTGGTAAATATTGTAATAAGGATTTAAGCGGTGACCCTACAAGTGGTAGTGTTGAAGCTAAAAGATTTGCAAATATTAAATCTAAACCTTATGGAACAGCTAGAAGTGGTGGAGCTGGACAAAAAATTAAAGCTAAAAATGTTGTTGTTCCTGTAGATGATGACGTTGAATATATTGAAGAAGTTGAAGAAAAAGACTTACAAATGTATGGCGTTAATGGTCTTATTGAAAGAAGAACAGCTAACCACGGTATGGTAATGGGTATTGATAATGATACTAAGTTCTTCCAAGCTATGGCTGATGAGGGAACAGCATTTACTTGTACTGAAACAGCTATTAACAAGATTGTTAGTAAAGCTATTTCAACTATGAGAAAAACTAAAAATGATTTCGTTAATGGTGTTCCACTACAACTTATCAAAGTAGCATTTAGTGAAGATTGCTATAACGATATGAGAGATTGGTTAGATGAAACAGCTAAATCAAATATTGATACTTCAATCGGTGAAATTGGAAGATTCCACGGAGTAGATGTATTTAGTACTGTAAATATGCCTGAGGGAATTGATTTTATAGTATTTATTGATGGTGCTGTAGCTCAACCAAAACACCCTGTTATCTATAACCCAGCTCAAATAGAATTATCTAAAGCTATCGGATTCGGTATGTTTATAGATATGGGTACTAAAGTTGTGACACCTGACTTAATCTTAGTTAAAGAATCAGCATAGTTGAATTATAAAAATTTAAAATAAAAAGAAATGGGAGGAATCGTAATGAAAAGTTTTTATAATAAAAGTACAGGAGTGACTTTAACTCCTAAAAATAAATGGGTAGAGGAACAATTAGAAGCTGATACTCGTTTTGAAGTAGCCGGAGCTAAAGGTTCTAAAAACTCAGGTAAGAAAGAAGATACTAACGAAAATAAGAATAATCAAAATAAAAAAATTGAAGATTATACTAAAAAGGAATTAGTAGCTTTACTTAATGAAAACGGAATTGAAGCTAATGAAGATATGAAAAAAGAAGATTTATTAGCATTAGTTCCAGCTATTGAAAAATAGTAGAAAAATAATGAAATGGAGGTAATAGAATGAAAGAAAAAATTATTGCCTACTTAAGTACGAATTATAAAGGAGACGATACGGTAATAGACAAATATATTGATGACTATTCCGCTATTGCCTCCGATAATTCTAATAGAAAAAAAGATGATGAAAAGTTAATTCCTTATATTGTTGAAGCTGTTGTATCAGCGTATCTTAGACGTGGTGATGAGGGAAGTTCTAGTTCTACGGAGGGTAGTTTATCTACTTCTTACATAGATATAGAACAAAAACTAGCCAAAGACGTTAGAGCTATAAGGATTATTAAATGAGACTAAGAAACTTAGTACAAGTATTAGTCTTTACCCCTAATAAGATAAATGTTAAAGGTGAGTATATTACAAAATGGATTTACAAAGGTACAGCTCATCTTAATAAACAACAAGACTTAAATGAATTAGACCGAAATAGTGCGGGTGAAGTAGATTATGAAATTATAAAACTACATACTGATACCGCCCAAGATATAGCTAAAGGTGATGGAATATCCTTTATAGCTAAAGATGGTGTTAGGTATAATGGTGATTTAATTTTATATAATGGTGAACCTGTTTTATTTAGAGGTATGGAGTTTTCAGTTCCACCTGATTATATCGTAAAAAGTAAACCTACGATTGGTAAATCAACTGTTTATACTTGTTATATAAATAACGAGGAGTAAAAATGATTAGCATAGAGTGGAATAAACAAAGTTTAAATAGCTTTTATAATAAGATGGAACAAGTCATAAAGGAAATGCCTACAAGAACTCAAAATGGTGTAAAAAATGCTATGGAAAACGTGCAAGAAAAAGCGTTAACTAATAAGCGTGGCTCTAAAGATAAGAGATTGATACCTATAGAGTTTGTTGATGTTGATAAAAGACAAATAACAGGTAGGGTATATACTGATAAAGACTTGTTTTCTTATGCACCTTTTTTAGAGTTTGGTACAGGAACTAAAGCTGAATTAGACCATATAGGTACTACAGCAACATTTATAGCTAGTGGTTATAGATATTGGCTATTGCCTGTTGATAAGGTAGATAGACAATTTAGTCCTGAAAGAATTGTAAATATTAAAGGTGAGTTATTTTACTTAATGTTTGCTACTAGACCATATCCATTTATGAGACCGGCTGGCTTTTCTTCAAGACAAGAAAGTGCTGACTACATAAATGAAGAAATAGGAAAATTACTTGTGGAGGTATTTAGATGATGAACGAACTAAAAATAAAAGAATTTGTTAATTTTGTTGTGACAAAATTAGAAGAGTTGCAAGAATCCAATATACCTAATATCGTTTTAGAAAATCCTAAGGCTGAGGGTGTATTTCCTAGTATTGTAGTTCAATCTCCATTAGCATTTATCGAAATTACGGGAGCATTACAAAGATTCTCAATAACAATAGAGTCTTGGGCTAAAAAGAAATACGACGCTTATGAATTAGCCGATAAAATAGATGAAAAATTAAGGGAATATAACTTTATAAAAACATCGACACCGATTGACTTTCGAGATGATATAACAGGTTGTTATAGATATGGTGGAAGTTATGAGGTGCTTTATAATGTGTTAACCAATTCTTTGGAAAAAATTAAAAATTAAAGGAGAGTGATTTTAAATGACACCAAAAGCTGGTACATTAACAAAATTATATTATAGTGAAAGTGCTACGCCAACTACTAACGATTTAACACACGTTATGTATACTGAGGAAATTCCTGAATTAGAGGAAGCCCCTGACGCTGTCACTTATCAAACTGTAGATATGGAAGAAGAGTACTCAGAACAGGGTACAAAGAAAGCTACTCAACCAGCTATTTCAATACTATATACTAAGAGTCAACATAGTTCATTAAAGACTTTAGCTGATAGTAAAAAAATAGTTTATTGGTTCGTAAAATATCCTGATACTACTTGTGGTGAGGGAGAACAACCATTAGTTAAGAGATTCACAGGTTCTTGTGCTTTAACAGGTCAAGCTATTACAAGTGGAGATATGATTAAAGATACATTAACTTTATATAGAAACTCAGCTATTGATGAATTTGAGGGATTCCCAACAGCTTAGTGGGGAGGTAGCTTAAATGAAAAAATATAAAGAAAAGAAAACGGGTAGAATTTGGTACGCTGTTGATAGACAACATATCAAATATTTTGAGGAAAACCCTAATTTTACGGAAGTTAAAGAAGTAGTAGATAAAAAGCCAAAAACAACTGAAGCTAATAAATCTACTACTGAAACAGCTTCTACTGAAGAAAACAAATAAAAAGAAGAGAGGTAAATATAATGGAAATAATTTTAAATGAAAAAAAATTGACACTTAATGTATCAATGAAAAAAATAGTTGCTATTACTAAAAAACATAAAGGAAGCAACTTTAAAGATTTATTCTTTAAAATGATGAACGAAGTAAACTTTGAATTTTTAGCCGAATTGATTAACGATATTTATGTAAAAGATGAAAGTGATTACAACTTTAATGGAGACATAAATAAAGTATATGACTTTATGGAAGAATATGTAGCTGTTGAAGAAAATGACTTTGAAAAATTATATAATGAAATAGCTGAGGTAATCAATGTAAAGGGTTTTTTCGGAAAAAAGATGACTCCGGAACAACTAAAAGCGGAGATAGGGAATCCATTAAATGGAATCAATATCAATCAGCTAGTGGAGGAATCAGCCCAATCAGTAATCAAAGAAGTAGCAACGGAAGAGTTCAGGGGATACAGAGGTTAGATTTTATTGATTTGATTTATGAATTAGAACCATTAGCCTATCGTTTTGGAGTAAAACCTCAAGAGTTTTGGGATTCAACGTATAGAGATATGAAATTGTATGTTGAATCTCGAGCTACTCAATATGAAGTTGAGTTAAAAAATGAAATAATGTTAGCTGAAAACTTAGGTAATAAGTTAATATCAGCTAGTATGACAGCTCGAAAACCAAAGAACATAAATCTAATAAAAGATGTGTATAAAGACTTATTCGAGGAAGAATTAAGAAAACAAAACGCATTACACCCTAGAAAACGTGAGGGTGAAGAATTATTACAATTTATGAAAGAACTTGGGGAAGAATTGAAACAGGAAACGAATAATTAGGATAAATAAGGAATCACAATCGGAGAAATGGTGGTGATGACTTATGACGGTTGAAGAATTAGAAATTATAATAAGAGCTAATATCACGGACGCTGTTAGTGGTATTAGACAAATAACTAATGAAGTAAAAAATGCTGTTAATAAGAGTATCGAACCAATGAAACAAATGACCTCTCAGGCTAAAGAAACCGCTTCTAAGAGCGTAGCTAGTATGGGTCAAATGAAACAACACCTCAAACAATATAATGACTCTATCAATGAAACCGCTAAACAACAAACTTACTTAAAAAGTAAGATTCAAGATTTACAGGATTTATTGGCTAGAGCTGATATGGGATTTGAAGTTGGTGACACTTTAAAGATTGAGGCTGATATAGAAAAATTACAAAATAGACTTAGAAAGTTAGAAGCTCAAAGTGAATCCACCGCTGAAAAGACAGGTGGTATTTTTTCTAAAATTGGTGAAAAAATAAAGATTGCTGGAACTAAAGTAAATGATTTTATTAAAAGGTTCAATGGTCTTTCTAAAGGAACTAAGGGATTTGGTAATACTGTATCAAATACCTTTTCTAAAGGTATAAAATCAATCAAGAAGTTCACAATGGGATTGCTCGGTATTAGAACAGCATACACAATATTAAATAGAGCTGTGTCATCATATCTTAACTATGACTCTCAACTATCGGATTCGATAAGTAATTGTTGGAATGTGCTAGGTAGCTTATTAGCACCGATTTTAGAAAGAATAATAAATCTATTTAGTACGCTAGTTAGTTATGTTAACGCTTTCGTAAAAGCCTTAACAGGAATTGACCTAGTGGCTAGAGCTAACGCTAAGTCATTAAATAGCCAAGCTAAAGCAACTAAAAACGCTTCAAGACAATTATCCGGACTAGATGATTTGAATAACTTAACTACTAATGATGGTGGCGGAGGGGCTGATAATAAGCCTATAACCGTACAAGATGTAGATTTAGGAAACTTAGATAAATTATTTAGTTTATTGGAAAAAGTTAGAGAAATAGCTTCACAAATATTTGAACCATTTAAAAAGGCTTGGGATAACAAAGGTCAAGCTGTAATAGAAAGTATCAAAAATGCTTTCAATGGAATCAAAGATTTAGGAATTAGCGTATTTAGTTCAATATTTGAAGTATGGACTAATGGAACAGGACAAAAATATATTGAAAATCAATTACAATTATTTACTAATTTATTCAATATTGTCGGTTCTATAGGAAAAGCGTTATCTAATGCTTGGGATAATGCGGGAAATGGAACAGCAATAATTCAAGCTATAGCTGATATTATTATATATCTACAAGATATTATAAACAGCATAACTGAATCATTATTGAATTGGACGTTAAGTCCTGAGTTCCAAGAAGCTTTAAATGTAGTAGTACAAATAATTAGTGATATATTCGGCTGGTTAAGTCAAATAGCCGGTTGGATAGCTACTATGTATGAAACATATTTAGCCCCTGTAGTAGATAAAATATTAGCTTGTATATCTAAGATTATAATTGCTATTGGTAGCGTATGGGATTTCCTAAAACCAATAGTGGATACTGTAATAAGTGTTATATTAGATGTCCTAGAACCTGTTATTGATGGACTATGTGGAATAATTGGTGGAATAATAGACGCACTAAGCGGAGTTATGGATTTTATTACAGGCGTATTTACCGGTGATTGGGAAAAAGCTTGGAATGGTCTAAAACAATTCCTATCAGGAATAATAGACGCTATCGTATCTTTATTCAAAGGATTATTCGATATTATAGTAGCCTTATTTAAAGGTGCTTGGGATATTATTAAGTCTATATGGTCGGTTGTAAGTACTTGGTTTAATGACACTATAATTAAGCCTTTAACTAAGTTCTTTAGTAATATGTGGAATAATGTAAAAACCGGAGCAAAAAACGCTTGGGAGGGTATAAAATCAGTATTCTCTAGTGTAGCTACATTCTTCGGTAATATATTCTCTACAGCTTGGAATAAAGTTAAAGCTGTATTCTCATCAGGTGGAAAAATATTTGAGGGTATTAAAGATGGTATTTTCAACGCATTTAAGAGCGTTGTTAATGTTTTAATAGGTGGTATAAATAAAATAGTAGCTATTCCATTTAATGCTATCAATAAAGCTTTGAAAACTGTTAGGGATATATCATTCTTAGGTATTGCACCATTTAAAGGTTTAATAAAACTAATAGATGTACCGCAAATACCAAGTTTGGCTGATGGTGGTGTTTTAACTGAGGAAACATTAGTAAGAGTAGCCGAATATTCTAACGCAAACTCTAACCCTGAAATTGTATCTCCAGCTAACTTGATGGATTCTATATTTAGAAATGCGTTAAGTGATACTGATTTAGGTACTAGGGTAGATAGACTTACTATTAAATTCTTAGATGAGAATGTCTATGATGGTGCTATCGAATATATTAACGAACAAAGTCGTATCAAAGGTGTATCAGTTATTAAGGAGGTTGATTAAATATGGTTTGGAAAAGTGATGGTGTCACTCAAAAGAGTCCATCTACATTTAAAACTAATATTGAAGATATTGATTGTGACAGTTATAGGTCAACGGTCACCGCTTCTTTAATAGATAAAGTATTAGCTACGGGGCTTGTAAAAGCCTCGTTTTCTTTTGATAAATGTACTGAAGCTGAAGCGGAACAGTTAATGGCTGAGACTTGGAAAAATCCAATGAACTTAGATATTAAGTGTCCTATATTAGGTGGTGCTACTTTATCAGCAAAGTTTAGGTGTTCTAAAAGAGAATGTGAAATGATAAGTACTGATGGTGATGAAAATAGCCAAAATACTAGATGGAAAGTATCTTTTAGTGTGACTCAAAAGAATAAAGTGAGAGGTCAATAATGGCTTATATAACTACAAATGACTATAAAAATAAGATTTATTCCGAGTCATCAAACAGCACCTTAAAAATATTTGTTAATGGTACGCTTATTGATAATGACTATGTAAGAGAAATAAAGCTCGATGATGATGTCTTTGAGGAAGAGTATTTTACTTTAGGTAGTGCAATTCCTCAAAGTATCACACTTAAATTAGATAATTATTGTCTTCCGTGTAATCCGGAAGAAGTAGAAAGTATAGAAATAAAATATGGATTAGAACTAAATAATGAAAGCATAGAATGGATACCTATAGGATTATATGATTTAGTAGATGAACCGGATACAACTTATAGTGATTATACAACTTTCAAACTTCAAGACTATATGAATAGGTTTGATGTCGAATATGACGCAAGTCCAATTATTCCGTGTACTAGATATGATTTAGTACAAGATATGTGTAATAAATGTGATGTTGAATTAGGTTCTTTAGAATTTTTAAATAGTGATATTATGGTTAATAGCTATGATAATACTATAAAGGCTAAAAGCTATTTATCTTTTATATCCGAAAGAGCTGGTGGATTTGCTAAAATCGGTCGTAATGGAAAACTATATATTAAAAGTTTTAGTGATGTAGATGAAATTACTATCTCAGGTGATGATTCAGCAAGTGCTAGTTTAGTGGATTATGATAGTTTAAAAACAATATCAAAAGTTATTTATGAAGACGCTACTAGAAAATATGAGTTCGGTAATGATGATGGTATTACAGTATTCTTGAGTAGTGATAGTCCACTAGCTATAACTGAAGAAGAAGTAGAAAGAATATATATTTCTATACATAATTTGAGTTTTCAAAGTCTCAATTTAAAAATGTGGAGTGACCCCGCTTATGATACGGGAGATTTTATTAGTATATTAGGATTTAAAACAATAATCCAAAAAAGATGGAGCTATAATAATGGTTTTTATGGTAGTTATAAAACTACTTTAAAAGATTCTAAAGCAATATCAAAAGTTGAAAAAATAAGTTCTAACACAAAAATAAAAGCTGTTAGAACTACTTTAAATGAAATAACAGGTGAAATTGACCTTATTACACAGCAAATAGACGGACAAGAGGGAAATATAGCTCAAATTAGAGCTGATTTAACTTCTATCGGTCTAAGGGTAGAGGAAACTTCACAAAATCTTGAGTCTAATTATTTGGATAAAGAACAAATAGACTCAATATCAAATGCTAATAATGAAAATATTGAATTATTAAAAAGAGCTGTTGAAGAATCTATATCATCTACTCAATTACAAATAGATGTTATAAGTGAGACAATATCCGACGGAGCTACGAAAGTTAAAACTAGCACCGGATATACTTTTGATGATGAGGGTATGAAAATATCCAAAGAGGGTGAAGAAATGTCTTCTATCACTAATAACACCGGATTCTATGTAAAAAGAGATGAAGAAGAAGTATTAGGAGCTGATAACACAGGTGTTCGTACTGAAAATTTATCGGTAAGAACATATTTCACTATAGGTACTAACTCTCGATTTGAAGACTATAAAGAAGTTAGAACAGCTTGTTTTCATATAGGAGGTGTTAGTTAATGGCTAGCGTTCAAAGTGATTCCTATGATGGAAGATATTTAAAATTAACTGTTGTAGAAGAATCTTATAGTATAGCTAATAATACATCTACGGTAAGATGGACTTTAGAATCTATCGGAGGTAGTGTTAATTACTATAGTATTTATAATTGTAGTGTTGTTGTAAACGGTCAAACTGTATATAACAGCGGAAATACAGCGTGGAATACTTATAGATTTCCAGCGGCTAAAGGTTCTACTACCGGTACTATAACGGTAGGACATAGAGCTGACGGAACAGCCGACCCTGTAAGCTTTACTCTTCACGGTAGAGTTTATTATAGTGGAGATAATAATAGAAGTGGAACGTGTCCGCTAACTCATATACCAAGATATACAACCGTATATCAATCAGTTAGAGAAACGGGTGATAATTACTTCTATATGAATTGGTCTACAACCGACCCTAGAGATTATACACAGTATAGTTTAAATGGTGGGGCGTGGACGGACGCTGGTGATACGGTAGCTAGTGATAATAAAAGTGGATATTATAGAGTAGGTAATTTAAGTCCTAATACAACTTACACTATAAAGACACGATGTAAAAGAACGGATAGCCAATTATGGAGTGAAACAGGTACAACAACGATAACTACTTTAGCTTCTCCATATATTAACGCTTTATCCGATTTTAATATTGGAACAAGTTTTTCTTGTTCTATTTATAACCCTAAAGGAAGAACATTAAATTTATACTTATACGCTAATGGTGTAGCTGATGTAATTGTTAGAACAATAACAACTAATGGTACTTATACTTTTGTCACTACTGAAGCTGAGAATAACGCTTTATATAATGCTATTCCTAACGCAAAAAGTGGAACTTATCGTATAGCTGTTGTTTGTAGTGCTTTAGGTACTACGAATTGGTCTAACAACTCGGTAGGATATAAAAACTTTTATACCGTAGAGAATAATTGTAAGCCTACAGCTTCAATTACAGCTCAAGATATAAATGAAACTACTTTAGCGTTAACGGGTGATAGTTCAAAAGTTATTAAATACTTTTCAACAATTAGAGCAACATTAACATCTACAACACAAAAAGGAGCTAGTGTATCATCACAAAGAATAGTATGTAATGATGGAAAAAGTGGTACAGGTTCTACAGTAGTTTTCTATGAGGTTGAGAGTTCTACTTTTGTAGGTACTGTGACCGATAGTAGGGAATATGTAGCTAGTGCAACTAAGAATCTTACATTAGTTGATTATATAAAATTGACATTAAATATTGATGTATATAGAGTGTCTCCTACAAGTGGTAGTATAGTAGCTAAATTTAAGGGTAATTATTTTAATAATAACTTTGGTAGAATTGATAACACATTAAATCTTAAGTATCGTTATAAAGAAAATGGAAGCGGTATTTGGGGTCAATGGAATCAATTAAATCCTGTAAAAAGTGGTAATACTTATTCAAATGGTAGTACAGCTATTTCATTAGGAGCTAATTTTGATTATCAAAAAAGTTATGACTTTGAATTTGTAGCTACTGATAAAATCTATAATAATGGTGAAATATCAGCGTTTACTACTGTTGTAAATGGTCTTCCTATATATGATTGGGGAAAAGAAGACTTTAATATAAATGGTAAATTGAATTTGTTTGAGACAAGTATTATTAGACATATAGCTAATATAATGTATCCTACAGGTTCTATATATATATCATTAACTCAATCATATCCGGAATGGTTAGCTGGAGAATGGGTACTATTTAATACTATTGTTTCAAATGGTACTACTTATTATGTCTATAAAAGGACAAATGAAAATGAAAGAATTTATTATAATGATGAACTTTTACTATACAATGGTGAGGAAATCTATATTGAAAACACTTTATTGAAAGGAAGTGATGTGTTATGAGTAAAAACTTAGTAAATTCTTCTGACATTAACATAGCAACAAATGGAGATGATATTTCATTAGAATTAAATGAAAGTTATTATACTGAAAGTGAAATTGATACTTTGTTGTTATCGAAAGTCAATACTGAAAGTGGTAAAGGACTTTCAACTAATGACTTCTCCGACACATATAAAAATAAAATAAATGGTATTGAAAGTGGAGCTGAAGTCAATATAATTGAAACTGTAAAAGTAAACGGTACAGCTTTAACACCAACTAATAAAGCGGTTAATATTGATATATCAGGTAAAGCTAATGTTAGTGATGTATATAATAAAACTACAAGTGATAGTAGATATATTCAAGATTCTAACTACGTTCATACTGATAATAACTATACTACAACCGATAAAACAAAATTAGCGGGTATTGAAAGTGGAGCTGAAGTTAATGTTATAGATAAAGTTTTAGTAAATGGTATAGAACAAACTATAACAAATAAGGCTGTAGATATAAAAGTAGAAAACTCTACTATCTATGGTATCAAAAGAAGTTTAACAACTTCATCAAGTGCTTGGGAAAGAACTGATAACGCTGTTGGATTAGTAGCAAATGCTACTAAAGATGGTGGAACAGTACAAAATGACTTTGATAGTATATATCCGTGGAGTGATATTATTACTTATAACTATGATACTACTAATAAAGTTATTACCGCTTATTTAGGTGATACTAATTTTGCTTTTGATGGTTCTAATGGTGAAGTTTTAACTCGTATTCCTGAGTTTTATTATAAAAGGTATCGTGATGAAGATTATGAGTATATACAAATATCTAAATACGCTATTGAGGGATTCACTAAATCACCAGCGTTTAGTGTAGGAAGATATGATACTTCGTATGATGGAAGTAAGGCTCATTCAGTAAGTGGTGCTGTTCCTGAAGTTCAAAGAAGTATTGTATCATTTAGAACAATATCTAGGGCTGTTGGTGAGGGCTTCGGTCAATTAGATTATCATTATTTCTTATTACAAATGTTATATTTAGTAGAATATGCTGATTATAATTCTCAATCCAAACTAGGAAATGGTATAACAAGTATGAGATATAATAATAATGATAAAGCTTTAGTTAATGAAACATCAGTAAATAGAATTATTGTAAGTACTTCGGTAGCTAATAACTTCTTAATAGGTCAACAAGTTAGTATAGGTACTTCAAGTGCTGATAATTGGAGCGTAGCTAAATATAGAACCATAACAAGTAAAGAGGATTATGATGATGGTTCGGTGACAGGTACAGCTATTTATTTTGATGGAAACGCTGTAAATATAGCTGTTGGTAATGTAATTTGGTCTCACGGACAAAAAGCCGGACATTGTGATTCTTTAGGAATGAAGTCAGGTTGCTTGTCAAATGATGGAAAACATGGTATGATATATCGTGGTATTGAGAACCTATTAGGTAATGTATTCCAATGGATAGATGGTATCAATATTAAAGATTACCAAGCGTATATATGCTATAGTCCTGAAGAGTATGTATCCGATATGTTCACATCACCATATCAAGCTTTAGGCTATGTAAATAGTAGTAATTCTAATTCTTATGCTAAAGAGCTAGGATATGATGAAAATAACCCACTTATAGCTTTAACTACTGAAACAGGAGGCTCTAGTAGTACTTATATGTGTGATAATTATTACTCAAGTACAGGTAATAGAGTGGCTCGTGTCGGCGGTAATTATAATAATGG
>CACZYK010000010.1 GCA_902785295.1 uncultured Clostridium sp. | reverse complement strand
AGAAGGAACTTTATTCTTAATATATTCTATATCAAAACTTATAAGTTTGTCACCTTTTTTTACTTTATCTCCAGCATTAACAAAGGCTTCAAATCCTTCACCATTAAGTTCTACTGTATTTATTCCAATATGAATTAATATTTCAAATCCATCATTAGTTTTTATTCCAACAGCATGCTTACTAGGGAATACAAATAATATTTCACCATCACAAGGAGAAAATACTGTTCTATCTTCTGGCATAATCATTATTCCATCACCCATCATCTTTCCAGCAAAAGCTTCATCTGGAGTTTCTTCAATTGCTTGAGAATTTAGCTATTTCTTTAAAGTTTAAGTTCTCTTTAGTTTCTTCAGTTTTAACTTCTTCTTTAGTTTCGACTGTTTCAAAAGTTTTAGTTTCTTCAATATCTGGAGCAGTTACAAGATAATCTTCTAAGTTAGATTTTATAACAGTTACCTTAGGTCCATAGATTATTTGTACTCCTTGCCCTTTTCTTACAACCCCAGAAGCACCAGTACTTTTTAATAAAGCATCATCAACTAAATCAGATTTATAAACTGTACATCTTAATCTTGTAGCACAGCAGTCAACATCAGAAATGTTTTTCTTTCCACCAAGACCTTTACATATCATGGCTGAAACTTCATCTTCTACATTAGCACCATTTTCTTTATTGTTTTCTTTAGAATTTTTAGCATTAACATCATTTCTTGTATATAATTTAACTTCTTCTTCATTTTCATCACGACCTGGAGTTTTAAAGTTAAATTTCTTAATTAAGAATGAGAATAAGAAGTAATAAACTATAAAGTAAACTATACCAACTATTACAACCCATATCCAGTTTGTTTTAGCATTCCCTTGCATTATACCAAATAAGGTTAAATCGATAAGTCCTCCAGAGAAAGTCATACCAACACCAACATTAAATATATGCATAAACATATAAGCTAAACCTGCAAATACACAGTGAACTGCATATAAAATTGGAGCAACAAATAAAAACGTAAATTCAATAGGTTCTGTAATACCAGTAATCATTGAAGTTAAAGCAGCTGAAAGTAATAAACTGCTTACTACTTTTTTCTTTTTAGGATCTGCACACTTATACATAGCAAGTGCAGCACCAGGAAGACCAAATATCATAAGAGGGAATTTACCTGACATAAATCTTGTTGCTTCAACACTAAAGTGAGATATATTTCCGTTTGCAAGTTCTGCAAAGAATATATTTTGAGCACCTTCTACTAATTGTCCTCCAACCATTGCAGTACCACCAACTGCTGTTTGCCAGAATGGTAAGTAAAATACATGATGAAGCCCAAAAGGAATTAAAGCTCTTTCCATTAATCCATATAAAAATGTTCCAGCATATCCTGAACTTCTAACAAGGTCACCAATTGTAAAAATTCCTTTTTGAATAACAGGCCATATAAAGAACATTAAAATTCCTACAAATAAATAAACAATAGCTGATATTATAGGAACAAATCTAGTTCCTCCAAAGAATGAAAGAACTTGTGGAAGTTCAATTTTATAAAAACGATTGTGAAGAGCAGCAACTCCAAGACCAACTAAAATACCACCAAAAACACCCATCTGTAAAGATTGAATTCCAAGAACACTTGTTACAGAACCATTTGGAAGAGTGGTAGCTTTGCCAGTTAAATCAAGAAGAGCACCTATTGCTGAGTGCATAATAAGAAAAGCTATAGCTCCAGAAAGAGCAGCAACATCTTTTTCTTTTTTAGCCATACCAATAGCAACACCCATAGCAAAAATAAGTGGTAAGTTTGCAAATACTATATCACCACATTTATTAAGAACTACAAGTAAAGCATGTAAAAGAGTACCTTCACCTAAAATGTTGGTAAGTCCATAAGCTTCAATCATATTTTGATTTGTAAATGAGCCACCTATACCAAGAAACAAACCTGCAACTGGTAAAATAGCAATTGGAAGCATAAAAGAACGACCAACACGTTGTAATATACCAAAAATTTTATCTTTCATAAAAAAATCTCTCCTTTTTTTTATTAATATAACCATATAATAAAAACTTATTCATGTATATTGGTAATACTTTTTAAATTTATGGCGCCTAAAAAATAAAAAAAAGCATTAACATACATAATTAAAAATAAATCATGTATAGTTAATGCCTGCTTAATCAGTTACACACTATATCATTTGCTAGGATATCATTAAACAAGAAAAATGTCAATAAATATTTAAATAAATCTAATAAAGAAGAAATTACTTTAATTTTTATAAAGTTAATAAAATATTTTTATAAAAATTCTAATGAATAAGGAATTTTCATATTTTACATACTGTTAAATTTATGAAAAGTATGATACACTAAGAAATATATAAATATATTAAGGTAGGGATGGGCATTATGAATAAAAGGAAAAAGAAGTTTTTAATAGCCATTTTAACAGCAGGAATTGTTTGTACTAGTATTGTACCAACATTAGCTTTACAAATAGATAAGAAATACACAAAAAATAACAGAAGTTATCAATATCTTTCACCTATGGGAATTGTTCTTCATAGCACAGCAAATAAAGGTAGTACTGCAGATGAGAATGCTTCTTATTTTAATAGGGTACAAGTTAATGCTAATGCACATTATTTTGTAGATTGGAACAAGGTAGTGGCAACTGTGCCAGAAAATGAAGTGGCATGGCATGCAGGACCATCAGCAAATAATAGATATATTGGAATAGAAATGTGTGAACCAGCAGGATATAATGTAGCTGAGTTTAATCAAGTTTATTCTAATACTATTGAACTTGTGGCAAGTCTTTGTGCAAAATATGGCTGGGATGCAAGTGATATAGTTAGTCATAAAAATTGTTCTGAAATTTATGGAGAAACAGATCATGAAGACCCAGTAGGATTTTTAAATGAGTATGGAGTAACATGGGGAAAAATGATAGCAGATATTCAATATGCTATAAATGGACAAACTTCTTCTTCTACTATGGAAAAAGCTAAAAAATATGTAGGAAATAGATGTTTGGAGCTTCAACAAAAGCTTAATAAGTTTGGATATAATTTAACTGAGGATGGAGTTTATGGTGTGCAAACTCATAAAGCTTTAGGTGATTTTCAAAGAAGTCAAGGACTTACAGTTGATTATATAGTAGGAGATAAAACTTGGGAAGCCTTATCTAGATAAGAGTTTAGAATAATTAATAAAAAGGAATGATAAAAAAATGGCTCGACAAAAAAGGTTATCAGATAGTGTAGCAGATGATATTCTTGCTATGATTACAATAGAAAAGAAATTTATGCCAGGAGAAAAGCTACCAAATGAAAATGAACTTTCAGAAGAGCTTAAAATAAGTAGAACTACCTTAAGAGAAGCAATACGTATTCTTGCAACAAATGGTATTTTAGAAATACAAAGAGGAAAGGGCACATTTGTAAAAAAAGACCTTCAAACAGATAATATTGAAGAAATTTCTTCTCTCTCAAAAATAAAGACTAATGCAAAAGATTTGTATGAAATGAGACTCATTTTTGAACCAGAAGCTGCTTATTTAGCAGTGCAAAGGGCAAGTGATGCAGAAATAAAACGAATTTTATCATTAGGTGAGCAAATAGAAGAATATATAAAACTAGGAAAGGATAGAACAGAAATAGAACAGGCATTTCATAAATCTATTGCAAAAGCAACTCATAATGAATTTATGAATAAACTTATGCCAGTTATATATCAAGCAATTGATAAAGGCGTTGCATTATCAGAAGAAAAGGAAATGGCAGTTAAGGATACTATAATTGATCATAGAATGATAATGGATTTTATAAAAAACAGAAATGCAGAGGGAGCAAAAAGTGCTATGAAGATACACATTCTTCATGCAATAAAAGAACTAGAAATTGAATAAACTTATTCTATACTTGGGTTCAGCTTAGATTAGGAGCAGTGCTAGGTGGTATATTTGGAATTAGAAAAGAAAATACAATAAAAGCTTAGCAATAGCTTAATTTATTCAAAGGTAGTAGCTAGAGTGATTTTAGTTGCTACTCTTTCTTTTTTTTGAAAAAATTATTAAAAAACTATTGACATATTAAGCTATTGATAGTGCAATATAATTGTAAGGAAGTGAAAGAATTGAGAATAAAAGAGCTAATCAAAATAGTAAAACTACTTGAAAAGCTCATGATACAGTTAATATTCCTATTTGGTTGTATAGAAATTTTTTAGTATTCACAATCAAGGGAATATTAAATTAAGAAAAGAGGGGCTAAGATTATAGCTTAACTCTTTTAAGAAAAAATAACAAATATATTCTCCAAAATCAATATGAAAAAAGCATATGTAGAACTAATTGTTAGAATCTTATCACTTATTGGATTAATAGCAGTTTTAGTATTTGCATTAAAAGGTATGCTAGGAGGTTTTTAGATGAATGAAAATGCAATAAAAGAATTAATAAAGGAATCAGAATAAAAAAATATTCTGGAATGGGAAAGTAAAAAGAGGTAATAATAATGATTGATTATATAGAATATATGGGATATGATGTTGAGATTAAGGATAAAGATGGAGATATTTAAAGGAAAGTTAATTTCGTATGACCATGGGTATGATGAAGAACCAGAAGTTGATTATGATTCATTAGAAATTCAAATTTATAAATGATCCTGTATAGTAATACCAATACCAGATATTAAAGAATTTAAAGTAATAGAAGAACAGTAAACTATTTGCTCAATGAAATAGATAATATTTTTATATTCAAAAAAAAGTAAATAAGATATAAGGATGATAATGAATAGTGAATAAAATTAGATATGATCAGTTCCATTAAATGAAGAAGGAATTAAAGATTATAATTATGGAAAAGAAGATTCAGATAATATAAAGGTATTTGAATTAAGTGAAAATGAGTTTGATAATTTATGTAATAATGGAATATTTGACAAGATTAATCTTGAATGTAATTTGTTAATAGATGATTATGAATCAGAGGAAACTAGTGGTAGTAATTTAGAAATAGCATTAAATATTGTTAAGGAAAATAAATGTTATATATTAGTTAAAGCATTAGAGTTAGCTATAAAATATAATACATTAGTAGGCTTAGATTTTTAAGTTATACAAAAGAATGAAGTTATGGTATAGAACCTCCACCAAATTGTAAAGGCTATTAAAAGAGTGAATATTATGAATACAAATATTAATGAAGAACAAGTATTAAAAATATTAGAAAATTTTCTTAAAAAAAGAAAATGGAAAATAGACATGAAAAATGACATTAAATCAATAAAATTTTATAATCAATTCCATATAAGCAGCAAAGATGTATGGGTAGTGAGAATAAAAATTGATTTAAAAGGATTTAAAAGGATTTAAAAGGATTTGAAGGTTCTGATGTAATAAAATTAGTTATTTCAGATAAGAAAGAAACTGTAGAATATTGGTTGGACCAAAATGGAATTCCACAGATGTTTTAATATAGAAAGCACTTAGTTATAAATGGATATGATGGAATGGATAATTTTAAAAATGTATCTATCTAAAACTTTGTTGATAAAATGTTGATAAAATTACTAAAAGGCTAATATTATTTAAATAAGATAGATATAATAGTATTTGAAGGGGACACAGAGGGGACAATTTGATTAAAAAAAGAAAAAAGTTAATATTTTTAACAATAATTAAAAAGATAAGATTATAAAAAATAAGACAAATAAATCAATATTTAATGGGTACTATGAAGGAACTATTTACAAAGAAAAACATATATTCATCTAAAAATTTGGAGTTAAAATGGTGTAAACTTCACTAAAAAAGTACTATTTTCATAAAAAGAAAAGTCCTTCAAACCGGCATTATAGCTTGATTGAAGGACTTAATGGTAGTCCATAGGGGAATCGAACCCCTGACTCCACCGTGAGAGGGTGGCGTCTTAACCTCTTGACCAATGGACCAGAACATGTTTTATTATAACATATTCTTTAAATTTTAAAAGTCTTATATTAAAGAGATTTTTGGCATTTATTTAATATTTTCTAAGAATTCATCAATAATTCTCTCGTATCCTTCCTTTTCTGTATCATATGCAGTAAGATGTATTGCATTTTTTACTATAAGGAGTTTATCTTTAGGATTATTATGTTTATTGAACATTTCTACACTCATATCGCAAGGAACATATTTATCAGCTTCTCCATGAATAAATAAAATAGGCATTTTTGAGGTTAATATATCATTAATTGGATTTATATCATTTAAATCAAAATTATATAATCTTTTAACTTTCTTTCTTAAGATATAGTAAACAGGAGTAAAAGGAATAAATTTTACTTTCTTAATTTGGTCTTTTATAATGCTTTTAGCTGATGAGTAGGCACAGTCAGCTATTATAAATTTTATTTTAGGATTTTTAGCTCCACATATTAAAACTGTTGCTCCACCCATGGATTGACCATGAAGTCCTAAAAATAAATTTGGCCCTTTTCTTTTTTCAATAAAATCTATCCAAAGGTCTAAATCTTCTCTTTCAAAGTAACCATAGCTTGGAAAATCTCCTTCACTTTCTCCATGATTTCGTTCATCCACTAAAAGAATATTAAACCCCTTTTTTATAAATAATGGAACAAAGGGCATATGAACATGATAATTTGCAGAGTATCCATGAACTAATATGATAAATTTATTACTTTCTTTAAATTGTTCTATAATGTGTCCTTTTAAAATTAAATTATCTTTTGAAGTAATACTTACATCTTCAAAATTATAATTTTCATAAATGGATTCATCTAACATATTTCTTTTTCTTAAAGCATTAAAGGCTTCTTCTTTATTTTTCTTTTTTTTAAGAAAAGCTTTTTTAAAAACAATATTACTACATATTTCTAAAAATATAATGAATAATATTATAATAATTGATAATATACTAACTATATAAAAAATCATTTATAAAACCTCTTTCTAATATATAACAAAAGGGAGCTACTTCTATTTTTGGTTCTTTCTGAACTTTGGATATTTAATTGGCTTTTGATATTGCTTTATGCTATTTGTTACAAACAAATTCAAAATGCCAATTGTTGCGGAATATCCAAACGTAAGAAAGAACCCTATTTTTTATTATATAGGAAATTATATGAATTATTAAATTACATATAATAATAAAATTAAATAGAAGAAATAGGCTTAAGAAATTCTTCTTAATTTAGTGAGAAAGTGTGAACTATTACTTTGCGTTGACTTAAAGCCTGTGGATCAAAAAAAGCAAAGTAATAATTCACACTTTTTTTAGAGTTAATCATTTTATATCCTCTCTACTTAGCTTGTAATTTATTGGCAAGTTCATTCAATTCATCAAAAGATAAGTTTGATAAAAATGCTCTAGTAATTTCTTTATGTTCTCCTTTTTTAGCTAGAGTAATAATTGAGGCTATTAACATCTCTCTATAATCCTTTACTGCCATTTATAAAACCTCCTTACATAAATTATTTTTTTTCTAATTATATCATTTATCTTATTCAAGTCAATAAAATTTTGTTCATTCTTAAGTTAATTAGAAAAATTACAAAGATTACTTTATATATTATACTCTAAAAACATAAAAAAATTTCACTGTTTACAAATAATTTACATAAATTTATCAAAATTAATAAGTAATTTTTGAAATTAAATTCATATGTATATAGTACAATAAAGTCCTAGGGGTGATATATGTGAAAGGAATTGATATAAGCAATCACAATGGAAATATAGACTTTTTAAAAGTAAAGAAAGAAGGAATTGAGGTTGTAATAATTAAGGCTACAGAAGGTGTAAATTGGATTGATCCTAATTTAGAGGTATATTATAATTCTGCATTAAAAGTAGGACTAGCAATAGGATTTTATCATTTTATGTCAGAGAAAACTAGTCCTTCAAAACAAGCAGAAGATTTTTTTTCTGCTATAAAGGGAAAAAATTATAAGGTTATTCCTTGTCTTGATATTGAAACCAATAATTATGGCAGGACTTCAAGAGAGATAACTGATAGATGTTTAGAGTTTGCTAGGAAGTTAAAAGAACTTAGTAATCAAGAATGTATTATATATACAGGGGGTTATTTTGGAAGGGATAATTTAGATAGTAGGATAAAACATTATAAAGCATGGATAGCACATTATGGAGTAAGTGTTCCTATGAATACTGGCTTTCATAATGTTGTAGGACATCAATATACTGAAAATGGAAAGATATCTGGAATAAATGGCAATGTAGATTTAAATAATTTTAATGAGGGTATATTTATTAATGATAATGTACAAGCCTTTGGAAAGATAGCAGAATTGCAAGGATTGTGCAATTCTATTTTAGGAACAGACTTAAAGATAGATAATCTGTGGGGACCAAAAACAAATGATGCAGTGAAAAGACTTCCTCTTTGTGGATTGCCATATGTTCAAAGAGAGTTAACTACTTGGGTTCAGCTTAGATTAGGATTAGTACCAAAAGATGGTATATTTGGAATTAGAACAGAAAGGGAAGTAAAAGCTTGGCAAAGAAAAAATGGTCTTAAAGTTGATGGTATAGTAGGATATAACACCTATAAAAGTTTAGCAACAGCATAAGGGATTATTAAATTAGATTGAATATATTATTTTGTTTTAACTTGAAGCTATCAAGATAAAAAAGCAAAATTTTTATATTTCAGCTTCTCCTTCTACTGATAATTCATTTATATTCATGTTGTTAAATATTTCTGTATCTATAGCTTTATCTTGGTGAGCAACTATAGTTGTGCAAACAGCATCTCCTGTAATGTTTACAGCTGTTCTTGTCATATCTAAAATACGATCAATTCCCATAATTAGTGATATTCCTTCAACAGGAAGCCCTACAGAATTAAATACCATCGACAATGTTATCAATCCAACACCTGGCACTCCAGCTGTACCAATTGATGCTAAAGTTGCTGTTGCAATAACTGTAATATAATCTGAAATATCTAAATTTATTCCAAATGCTTGAGCAACAAATACAACTGCTACACCTTGCATAATGGCAGTTCCATCCATATTTATAGTTGCCCCTAGTGGAATGGTAAAAGAAGAAATTCTTTTAGAAACTCCCATTTTTTTATATAAAGTGCTTATTGATAAAGGTATTGTAGCATTTGAAGTAGCAGTTGAAAATGCAAATCCCATAACAGGTAAGAATTTTTTTATGAATTTAATAGGACTAAGTCTTGTAAAGCCCTTAAGTAAAATCATATATATAATAAAACATTGGACACCTAAAGCAGTAAATACTGAAAACATATATTTAAGCATTGGGAAGAAGGCATCAAATCCAAGCCCTGAAAATGTCTTTGAAATTAAACAAAATACTCCAAAAGGAGCAACTTTCATAACAATCATTGTCATTTCCATCATAATATCATTACATTGCTTAAAAAAGTTTGATACAGTATCTGCACCATCATCAAGTTTTGCTAAAATTATTCCTACAATTAAAGCAAAAAGGATAATTTGAAGCATATTTCCTTCTGCTAGAGATTTTATAGGATTTGTTGGAATAATATCTAATAATACATCTGAAAATGCCTTACTTTCAGAAATAGTGGTTTCAGCAGATTGTATAGAAGACATATCAAGACCTATTCCAGGATTAATTATTTTAGCTACACTTATAGCAGCAGTAATTGCTAAGGCTGTTGTAGCAAGATAAAAAAGAATAGTTTTAACACCTATTTTCCCAAGCTTTTTAGAATCACCTATTGCCATGCTTCCACATACTAAAGAACAGAAGACAAGAGGAACAACAAGCATTTGCATTAATCTTAAAAAGCCATTTCCTATAACATAAAAAACTCCATCTATAAGAAAATTATTTTTAAAAGTATTATCAGGAACTAAATAATGAAGTATAACACCCATTAATGCTCCTAAAAGAAGGCTTATAAAAATTTTTGTAGTAAGTCCTAGTTTCTTCATAATTTTATCTCCTTTATATATTTTGAGAGCTCATCTTTCCAATCAGGAAATTCATATAATCCTGAAAGCTTAAGCATAAAATTATCTAATACAGAATTTTTTGGACGAGGAGCTCTATTAGGATAATCTTCTTTAGAAGCAAGTACTACCTCTACATTATTCTTATTTGAAAGCTTTAGAATTTCTTTTACAAATTCATAAGCTGTGCAGCTTCCTTTACATGTTGCATGATAAGTTCCATATTCAGCTGTATTAATTAATTTAATTATGAATTTAGCTAATTCTTTTGCACTTGTAGGAGTACTAATTTGATCATTAACTATTTTTATAGAATTTTTGCTGTGTAAAACTTTATTAACAAAGTTTTTTCCTTCACCATAAAGCCAGCCAGTACGTATTATAAAATACTTAGGAACAAGCTGACGAACAAAATTTTCACCTTCTAAAGAAGATTTTCCATAGATGCTTATAGGGTTTGGAGTATCAAATTCATTATAAGGTTCTCCTTTAAGTCCATTAAAAACATGCTCAGTAGAAATATGTACAAATCGTGCACCTATTTTTCTTGCACATACACTTAAATTACGAGCACCTAAAGTATTTACCTTATAAGCATCTTTAATGTTTTTTTCACACTCATCAATATTAGTAAAAGCTGCACAATTTATTATTACATCAGGATGATTAAAATCACTAAAACTTAAAGTGTCACTTAGATTAGTAATATCTACATCATCAATATCTGTACTTAAAATTTCTATTCTTCTGCTATCAAGAAGATTAAGTACAGCTCTTCCTAATTGACCATTAGCACCAACAATCCATATTTTGTTGATTTTTTTCATTTGTATCACTCCTTTAATTAAATTGAACGTTAATATATTATCATAAAAGGTATTAAATTGTCATTGCATATTTTATTTTTACAAATTTTGCATTGATTAGATATTAAAAAGATTAATTTTAGGATATAATATAATAAAAGGAGATGATAATTATGAAAAAATTTATTTTTACAGGAAGAGGTTCAGCCTTCCTAACCAGTGAAGGAAATACAAGTTGCTATTTAAAGGATGAAAAAAATTTCCTTCTTATAGATTGTGGAGAAACAGTATTTTCAAAGCTTAAAGAATATGATTTACTAGATAAAAGCTATGAAAATTTTATAATATGTTTAACTCATCTTCACCCAGACCATGCAGGAAGCTTAGGTTCATTAATCTTTTATATGTATTATATCCAAAAAGTAAAAACATTAATCATTTATCCAGATAAAGAAAATTTATTTTCCTATTTAGATTTAATTGGTGCTGATAGAAAAATGTATGATATTACCTCAAATAAAGATGAATTAGTAGATATTTTAGGAATAAAAAAGATATCATGGATTAAAACAAGTCATGTTGATAATATATCTTCATATGGATTTTTATTTGAAGATGATAAAGAAAAAGTCACAATATATACTGGAGATACTAATAAATTCCCTATTGACTTAAAAAATACAAAGCTTAATATAGAAAGAATTTACACAGAAGTTTCATATAATAATTATGAAGGAAGTCCACATTTATATATAGAAGATTTAAAAAAGGCTATTTTAGAAGAGTATAGAGAAAAAACATATTGCATGCATATTGATGATTATAGATTAATTGATGCTATAGAAGAATATAAAATGAATGTGGTAACTTGTGATTAGATAGGGTGGTTAATTAGGTGGTTTTAGTGAATAAAAAATTAAATTTAAAAGTTATGTTAAAAAATCCAATGATACAAGTTATTATAGTATATTTATTGTGGCTTAGAGTTGGAATTATTGATGAAGGAAAGCTTTATGGCTTTGTTACAGGAATTTTAAAAATAAGGTCTAGAATTTTATTAACTTATATCTTAAATGCTGATAATCTTTATTACATTTTTCACTTTATAGCAGTAACAATACTTGCTTGTAATATTTTTTTTGAACATTCTTTTGAAGAAATGGGACTTAAAAAAGAGAATATAAATAAAGAAGTAAAAGCACTTTTAAGGTTTGTTGTTATTTTTATAGGGGGATTTAGTGTAGTATCTCAGTTAATAAGTGGATATATGTTAACAGCTTCATATATTATTGTGGTAGCCATAACTCAATTTTGTTTTGTAGCATTAGTAGAGGAAAGCACTTTTCGAGGCTTTATATGTTATAAGTTATTTGAAAGTGCAAAGAATAAAAAAATGTTATATTTTATGTTTGTACTTTCTGCAGTGTTATTTGCTTTTATGCATCTACCTCCATTTCTTGGAAGTGTAGAGAATGTTACATTTATTAAAATAGTCAATAGGCTTTTCAATCCTTTTATTATGGGAATATGGTTTGCAATTATGTATTATTATAAAAGAAATTTGTATATTTGTATGATATGGCATGGGGCATATAATTTAATATTTAGCTTTGTATTTGGTAAGCTTCAGTCTATATGTTATATGGCGTTTATTATAATTTCTATTATTTATTTAATGAAAACTATAGAAGAGGAAACTGTTAAAGAGGACAAAGTATGATATAATAAATTTACCATATATCTTAAATATATGAATATTTAAAGAAAAAAATGGTTAATATTAATAAAAGAAAGGTGTGATTTTTATGAAAAAAGGTTTAAGCAATTTTATTTTAACAGGTTTATCATTTATTATTGTAACTTACATACTTCCTAAGATGTATATTTCTGGAGCATTTAGCTTAATTGTATTAACTCTTTTCTTTGGAATATTAAATTCCTTAGTTAAACCTGTTCTTCAGCTTTTATCTTTACCAATAACAATATTATCTCTTGGATTATTTTCATTTGCAATAAATGCAATAATACTAAAATTAGCTTTTATGATAGTTCCAGGAGCACAGATAACAGGAGTTTTTACAACAATAATAGCAGCTCTTTTAATCTCAATAGTAAATTCTGCTTTAGAAGCAATATTTAAAGATTAAAAAACATAAGAAGATTTTAATATTACCTTTTGTTGTAAAAGTATTACCAAAACTATTAGAAGGAAGAAAGATTTTTAAAAAAGTTTGAAATTTATGTAATTGAAGAAGTTTTAAGAGGCTTGTAATAAATATATGTAAAATCATATTAAGGAATGCTATTATATGTAAGATTTTGAATAAGAATATTTATGAGTTGGATGTTAAAGAAATAGATATTGATAGAATAAAAAAATATATAGAGAATAATACTCAAGAAGAAATGGTAAGACTTATTGATGAAAAATTAAAATCACTATTAAAAGAATTATCTATTGAAGAAGAGGTATTTTATACTTATTTTAAATTAGATATAAAAGAGTTTGTAAAGAATTATATTTATATAAAGAGCAAAATTTATTAAATATAGTGATTTCATTAAGAAAGGAATATACTTTTAAAGAAAAAGAACATTTTCAAGATGGTGATTTAATTGATGATAATATTCTTAGAAAAATAATTAATGAAATAAAAGAATGTCATTTTTTATATGATAAAATAGAAATAATAAAAAGAAATATTAAAAGTCTCAGAGATTTAAAAGAATTGTTAAATGAATGTTTTTATGAAAATGAATTTAAATATGTTTTTGATATGCTTTCTAATGAAGAAATAAATGTTATGCTTAAAGATATTAAAGAAAAGAAAGCTTTTCAAGAATATTTATGTGAATGGGAAGAAGCTTTGATAAAATATGTTAATAATAAGGGGGATAGGTAATTATGGAATTATGGGACATTTATGATGAATTTAGAACTCCAAAGGGATATATTCATGAAAGGGGAAAACACATTGAAAAGGGAGATTATCATTTAGTTATCCATGTATGGATAGTAAATGATAAGGGACAATATTTAATACAAAGAAGACAGCCTTGGAAGCATGGTTGGCCTAATATGTGGGATTGTGCAGCAGGTGGCTCTGCTTTAAGGGGAGAAAATACAAAAGAAGCAGCTATACGTGAAATTAAAGAAGAGATAGGTATAGATTTAGATGAAAAAAATATGGAAAAATTATTTAGCCTTAAATTTTCAAAGGGATTTGATGATATATGGTTTGTTAAGCAGAATGTAGATATAGATAAAACTATTCTTCAATATGAAGAGGTAGCAGAAGTAAAATGGTCAGAAAAAGAAGAAATTAAAAAGATGGTTCAAGATGGAAGTTTTATACCTTTTAAATATTTAGATACTTTATTTGAAGTAATTGAATCTAAGGTTCAAATAAAAAAAGCAGATAAAAGTAAATGGAAAGAGCTTTTAGAGCTTCAAAAAAAAGTTTTTATATCACTTTATAAAAAATATGAGGATAATGAAACAACACCTGTATTTGAATTAGAGGAACATTTTAAAGAACGCTTTGATAGTGGAGATTATTATAAAATATTATATGGTGAAAAACTTATTGGAGGAGTTAATGTAAAGCTAATTGAACCAGGAAAAATGAAGCTTCGTATAATAAATATACTTGAAGAATATGAAAATAAGAAAATAGGACAAGAAGTCATAAAGAGATTGGAGCTTATGTATCCAGAAATTGTTGAATGGAGTGTTATAACAATATTTAATGAAAAAAGAAATTGTCATTTTTATGAAAAGGTTGGATATGTACAAACAGAGAAAAAAATAAAGGTTAATGAAAAGATGACTCTCATAGAATACATAAAAAAAGATAAGATAAATAGACTTGAAAAGTTATAAGAATAATTATTATATAGTATTGAATTTGTTTAATTAAAAAATAGTATGTAAAAATTTAAAGGTTGTTTTATAAAGTAATTTTACAAATTTTTATCCTTTATGTAACAACCTTTAAAAATATATTTATTAGTCTTTTAAAATTTGTTTTTTGCTATTTAGTATTAAAGATAATATAGAGGCTCCAGCAAGTGAAATAAGGGTTATTATTCCAGATAAGCCATGATTATCTCCAGTTTGTGTAGGTGAAGCAGATTTTATAGTATTTGATGAATCTGTTAAAAAGCTTGATGAAGAAAGTAAAGAAGAATTACCTCCTAAAGAAGAACTTCCTGTACCAAGACTACTTAAAGAACCTAAGCCTGAAGAACTTGAAGAACCAAAACCTCCAAATAAATTACTAATATCTATTTTCCCAAGAGTATCTAAAAGTCCACTTCCTAAACTTGAATTATTTGAAGAATTATTTCCAGAATTTCCAGGAGTATTAGGAAGATCAGGAATAATTTCATCTAAAGTTGATGAAAAATCAAAATCTACATTATTATTTTCAGATACATCTATATTAATAAGACTATCTAAATTTTCTAAAATATTTACATCAATAGTTTTATCATAATCAGCATTTACATTAAAATCAAGAAGCCCATCTAAAATATTTAAATTTCCAACAGCATTTGCAGTTGTATCAATACTTACAAGATTTTTAAATTCTTTTAAAGGTGTTATATCTGTAATTTGATTATAGCTTAAGTTTAAATCAACTATTTTAGATAAATTTTCTAAAGGACTTATGTCAATAACATTATTGTGGCTTATATTTAAACTAACTAAATTACCACAATACTCTAACCCTTTTAAGCTTTTTATGTTTGAATTAGAAATGTCAAGACTTGTAATAAGCTTTAATTCACCTTTAGTAAGATTACTATCTTCACTTTTACCTAATTGTATGTTTATAGCTCTTTTTAAATTTTCATCAGGAATATCTACAATTTCTTCATCATCAGAATAAGTTAAATTTTCAGTTTCAGAAATTTCTTTAGTAGCATTTTCATTTATTTCTTCTGCATAAGCTGGAATTGATAAGCTAATAATAGAAGAAGATAAAATAGTGACTATGATAAGCTTTAAAAATTTTTTATTCATAGAAAAGTCCCCCTAACTGTTTGTATTTAATAAATATATTATATTACATTTATGAAAAATATCAATTAATAGATTATTTTTATAAAAAAGGTATTTACAAAAATCTAAAAATGATATAAAATTATAACATAAATTTATTGAAGAGAGAGTATGAAAACGTTAAAATAAAATTAAGAAAATATTTAAGGGGATGAAGAAAATGATTTTTATAAATGATAAGGAATTAAAAATAAAAAATTTTCCTAATGGAGAAAGCTTAATAAATGATGAAGGGTATAAGATAAAAAAGGAAGGCAATACAATAAGAGTTAAATTTGAAGGAGATGAAGATATAACTCACTTAATTTTCCTAAAGGGATATTTAGATGAGATGAATGCAAAGGCAGATTTAATAATACCATATATGCCTTATAGTAGAATGGATAGAAAAGAAGGTGTAACTTTCTTTACATTAAAATATTTATGCAAACTTATTAATGATTTAAATTTTGAAAGTGTAACAATTTATGAGCCTCATTCTGATGTATGTACAGCACTTTTAGATAGAGTAAAAGTAGTAAATATGTCAGCAGAGCTTGCAAAACAGCTTATGGAAGATTTAAAGCTTGAAAATCTTTATTTAGTTTTTCCAGATGCAGGAGCAGAAAAAAGATATTCAAAACAAATAAAATATAGCAAAATATTAACATGTAGTAAGGAAAGAGATTTTAAAACTGGAGAAATAAAAAAATTAGAGATTAATGGAGAAGTTAAAGAATGGAACTTTAATGCAATAATTGTGGATGATTTGTGTAGTAAAGGTGGAACATTTTTATTAGCAGCTGAAAAGCTAAAAACTATGGGAGCTGAAAATATTTATTTAGTTGTAACTCATTGTGAAAATACTATTTTTGATGGAGAGGTTTTAAAGACAGATTTAATAAAAAAGATTTATACAACAGATAGTATTTTAAATAAAGAACATAAAAAAATTAAAGTAAAAAAGATTGTATAAAGGAGAACAAAAATGGATATATTAGTAGTTGTAGATTATCAAAAGGATTTTGTAAATGGAGCATTAGGTTTTAAAAAGGCAGAAACTTTAGAAGAAGGAATATATAATAAAGTAAAGACTTATTTAAAAAAAGGAAATAAAGTTATTTTTACTTATGATACTCATGATGAGGATTATTTAAAAACAAGAGAAGGAGTAAATCTTCCTATTCCTCATTGTTATAAGGGAACAGAAGGACATGAGTTATTTGGAAAATTACAAGAATTTCAAGAAAAAGAAAATACAATTCATATAGATAAGTGTGCTTTTGGAATATCTCCAAAAGATATGTTAAGCTTAAAAGAAGAATTAGGAGAGGTTAATAATATTGAGATATTAGGAGTTGTAACAAATATGTGTGTAATAAGCAATGTAGTTACTTTCCAAAGTACTTTCCCAAATGCAAATATAAAGGTAGATGGAAAACTTTCTGCAAGCTTTGATGATATTCTTCATAATAAAGCATTAGATGTAATAGAAAGTCTTCAGGTAAAGGTTGAAAGGTAAATAAGAGGTATAAAAGGGGGAGAGAAAAATGACTAATCCATTATTATTAACAGATTTTTATAAAACAATACATCATATGTGCTATGCAGAAAACATGACTAAGCTTGTAAGCTACTGGACTCCAAGAATGTCTAGAAAAGAAAATATGAATAAAGTTGTTATGTTTGGACTTCAGCCATTTTTGAAGAAATATTTAATAGAATATTTTAATGAGAATTTCTTTAAAAGAGATAAAGAAGAGGTTATAAAAGAATACAAAAGGGTTATTTCTAAAACAATGGGTTCTTTAGCAGCTGATACAAAGCATATTGAAAAGCTACATGATTTAGGATATCTTCCAATAGAAATAAATGCAGTAGAAGAAGGAGAAAGAGTAAATATAAAAACTCCAATGATTGAAATAACAAACACCCATCCTGATTTTGCATGGCTTGTAAATTATTTAGAAACTTTTATGAGTTGTCATATATGGCAGCCTATGACAAGTGCAACAATAGCTTATAGATACAGAGAAATAATTGAAGAGTATTATGAAAAAACAGAAGATAAAGCATCTATAAATAAAGCTTGTGGAGATTTTAGCATGAGAGGATTTTCTTCCCTTGAAAGTGCAGAAATAAGCAGTTGTGGGCATCTTTTATCTTTTGTAGGCACAGCAACCATACCATCTATTTTATTTTTAGAAAAATATTATAATGCAGATATTGATAAAGAAGTAGTAGGGCTTGGAACTCCATCAACAGAGCATAGTGTAATGTGTAGTTATGGAAAAGATGAAGAAAGAGCTTATAGAAGATTAATTACAGAAGTTTTTCCAAGTGGAATTTTAAGTATAGTTTCAGATACCTATGATTATTGGAATGTAATAACTAACCTTCTTCCAAAATTAAAAAAAGAAATTTTAAATAGAGATGGAAAAGTTGTAATAAGAGGAGATAGTGGTGACCCTGTTAAAATAATATGTGGAGATAATGATGCAGAAAAAGATACTCCTGAATATAAAGGAACAGTAGAACTTTTATGGGATATATTTGGAGGCGAAGTAAACTCTAAAGGATATAAAGTTTTAAATTCACATATTGGAACAATTTATGGAGATAGTATAACTGTAGAAAGATGTGAAGAGATATGCAAAAGACTTACAGAAAAAGGCTTCTCAGTAAGCAATTGTACCTTTGGAATAGGTTCATATACCTATCAATATAATACAAGAGATACTTTTGGCTTTGCATTAAAAGCTACCCATGCAGTGATTGATAATAAAGAAATGTTTATATACAAAGACCCAAAAACAGATACAGGAAAATTTAAAAAGTCTCAAAAAGGAATGTGTTATGTTTATAAAGATGGTGACAATATTTTATATAAGGATGAGTTAACCATAGAAGAAAGAAATAATCTTAAAGGTAATTTATTAAAACCTGTATTTAAAGATGGAAAACTTCTAAAAGACTTTACCCTAAAAGAAATAAGAGAAAAATTACACCCAAACTTTTAAGGGAGTATTCATTCTGTTTTTAATATTGAGAAAAATTTGACAGAAATTTTTATATGTGGTAACATGAATTTGTTAGTTTTATTAAATTTATAGGAGGTTTTGTTAATGAGTAAGATAGATTTTTAAATAAGCAACTGAATATTGAAATATCTTAAATCTATATACATTGGTAATTTATATTACAATAGATTTTAAGAATTATGCTTAGTAAAAATCTAATCACCAAAACTGAATTAAAATACTAACAAGATTATTATTTATAAAATTTCATAATTTTGAGTCTTTAGCCTTAGGTAGATTTATTTTACTTAGGGCTTTTTTGCGTTAAAATAGAGATTTTTACTGAGTAGAAAAAAGGGAGTGAAATTTTGATAAAAGTAGAAAACATAACAAAGGAATTTAAAAGTAACAAGAAATATCCAGGATTTAGGGGTGCAATAAAGTCTTTCTTTTCAACAGAATATATAATAAAAAGGGCTGTTGATGATATAAGTTTTAGTATTGAAGATGGAGAAATTGTAGGGTATATAGGAGCAAATGGAGCAGGAAAGTCAACAACTATAAAAATGATGACAGGAATTTTAACTCCAACAAGTGGGAAGATAACTGTAGATGGTCTTGTACCATATGAAAAGAGAAAAGAAAATGCAAAACGTATAGGAGTTGTATTTGGACAAAAAACTCAGCTTTGGTGGGACCTTCCTCTATCAGAAACATTTACTCTTTTAAAGGAAATTTATGAGGTGAGTGATAAAGATTTTAATGAGAGAATGGCATTTTTAAATTCAACCTTATCATTAGAGGATTTTATGCTTACCCCTGTTAGAAGTCTTTCATTAGGGCAAAGGATGAGAGCAGATATAGCAGCAGCCTTAATTCATAATCCTAAAGTGGTTTATCTTGATGAACCTACAATAGGTCTTGATGTAATGGTAAAGGAAAAGGTAAGAAATGCAATAAGAGAAATAAATAAAAAATATGGAACAACAATAATTTTAACAACTCATGATTTAAATGATATTGAAGAATTATGTTCAAGAATAATAATTATAGATGATGGGAAAAAAATATATGATGGTTCCTTAGAAGAAATAAAGTCAAGATATGGAGCAAGGACATCAATAGAGCTTCAAGTAAAGAAAAAAATTGATTTATCTAGTCTTAATTTTAAAGAAAATTTAGAAGAAGATGATTTAAATATTAAAGAAGAAAATAATAAAATAATTGCAACCTTTAATAAAAATAAGATATCTTCTTCAGAAATAATGAGTGAAATATTAACAAAGGTTGAAGTTATTGACTTTAAGGTAATAGAGACAAGCATAGAGGATATTATTAAAAAGATATATAGTGAGGGGGTTTAAATTGATGAAAAAACTAAAAACCTATATACCTTTTGCAACTAATGCATTTCAATCAGAGCTTGCCTATAAGGGAAATACAATTATGTTTTTCTGTGGTCAGGGAATATTAATTTCAGTAACATTCTTTTTATGGAAGGCAATATATAAAAGTTCTGAAAGCGCAGTTATGGAAGGATTTACATTTAATCAGATGATAGTTTATATGCTTATAGCATTTTTAACTAACCTTTTAGTATCAACAGATGTTTCTTCAAATATTTCAAGGGAAGTAAAAGATGGCTCAATAGCAATAAACCTTATAAGACCAATAAACTATAGTATGAGAATGATGTTTCAGTCTATTGGAGTTATATTTTTTAACTTTGTAATAGTATTTATACCAGCCTTTATTGTGATAACAGTAGTTTTTTATAATCTAGAAGGAAGTATAAATTTATTTAATGTTTTAATGTATTTTGTAAGTTCAATTTTAAGCATGATTTTAACATTTTATTATAGCTATTGTTTTGGATTATTATCATTTAAAATAACAAATATGTGGGGATTATCACAAATAATGCAAGCAATAACAAGACTTATATCAGGAGCCTTAATTCCACTTACATTTTTCCCAGAGGTAGTAACAAAAATATTTAATTTTCTTCCTTTTAGTTCTATGGTATCAACACCTACATTAATATATTTAGGAAAACTTAACAATTTAGAACTTATAAAAGGAATTTTAATACAAGCTATATGGGTTTTAATATTTATAGGAATTTCAAAGTGGCTTTGGAACAAGCTTATAAAGCAGCTTACAATCTTAGGGGGGTAAAAATGAGAAAATATATAAGATTATACTCAAAATTTTTACAGCAATATATTAAATCTCTTATGGAATATAGAGTGGATTTTGTTCTTGGATTAATTGGATTTATACTTGTACAATTTGCAGGAGTAGTTTTTATAGCATTAATATTTAATAGAATACCATCATTAGATGGTTGGAGCTTTTATGAAATATTATTTATTTATGGCTTTGCTCAAATTCCTAGGGGAATAGACCATGTGTTTACAGATTACCTATGGATTTTTAGTTGGAAAACAATAGTTCGTGGAGAATTTGATAAATATTTATTAAGACCTATAAATCCATTATTTCAAGTGATTTCAGAAAGTTTTCAGCCAGATGGCTTTGGAGAGATAATAATTGGACTTATTTTAGTTATAACCTCTTCAATAAAGCTTCAATTATCATTTGGAGTTTTAGATATACTTATTATGATTATTGTAATTTTATTTGGAGTATTTATATATACATCAATAAAACTTGCAGTAACATCAATAGCCTTTTGGGTTAAGTTTGCACAATCCTATTTATTTATGGTATACCAGCTAAGTGACTTTGCAAAATATCCTATGGCAATTTATCCTAAAGCAATAAGAATAGTATTAACAGCAATTATTCCATTTGCCTTCACTGGGTATTTTCCAGGAGCATATTTTTTAGGAAAGGGAAGCTTATTTACAGGAGTAATATTAACTTGTATCATAAGTATAGTTGCAATGATAGTATCATATAGAATATGGCTTATAGGAATAAGCAAGTATGAAAGTTCAGGAAGCTAAATGGATAAAGTTTCTTTAAATATAGTGAATAATCATATATTATGGTAAACTATAAAGAGAAATTATAAAAGAGAGGATAGAAGATTAAAATGAAAAACAGCAAAGAATTATTGATTGTAAGATATATTTCTTTAGTTTATTTAATTTTTAGTATAATTCTTTCTGGAGGAAACAGTTCATTAGGCTTAGCTATAATACTAGTTATTATTTTAAATAACAATTTAAGAATATTTTATTTTAAAAAAGAAATTTATAATATACTCTCAATAATATTAGAATTTATTTTAATAATATTGTCACAATACCTTTTTGAAGGAGCTATAGCACTTTATTTAATTGGAACAATAATAGATATTTATAGTTTAGAAAACAAAAAAAGTAGAAATATACTTTTAGCAATAAGCTTAGCTTTAATTTTAATTACAATTCCATTTGAAAGTGAAAAATATATTGCTATTAATTTAGTCTTTTTATGTATGATATATATTTTAATAAAGTACATAGAAAAGCTTTATGAAAGTAAGATATTAGCAAATGAACTTTATGATAAGCTTAGAATTTCAGAAGAAGAACTTAAAGAAAGTAAAGAGGAGCTTGAAAATTGTTTAGAATCTATAGAGGAGATAACTCTTTTAAAAGAAAGAAATAGAATTTCTAGGGAAATACATGATAGTGTTGGACATGCTCTTACAACAGCTATGATACAGCTTTCTGCAATGGAGACTATTGGGAAAACAGAAAGTAAGGTGCTTAGTGAAATGGCAGGAAATTTAAGAGAATTTATAAATGAAAGCTTTCAGGATGTAAAAAGAGCTGTAAGAGAGCTAAGGTCTGATGAATATGATAATGTTCAAGGCCCAATAAGAATTCAAGAGGTATGCAAAAATTTTGAAAGGTTAACAGGTGTTAAGGTAAAGGTAACATTATCAAAGGGAGAATGGAATCTCTCAACTAAACAGGTATCTAATCTTTTAAGAATTACCCAGGAAATACTTTCAAATTCTTTAAGACATGGAAAAGCTAATATGGTAAATGTAATTATGAATTTTGATAAGGACGATTTTGTAATTTCCTTTAAAGATAATGGAGCTGGAACTGAAAAGATTGAAGAAAAGGGAGTAGGTCTTAAAAGCATAAGAGAGAGAATTTCAGAACTTAATGGGACTGTGTTTTTTAAATCAAAAATAAATGAAGGCTTTTTTACAAAAATCATAATCCCAAGGGAAAAGGAGAAATAAATATGGAAAAAATAAAAGTACTGCTTGTTGATGATGAAAAGCTTATAAGGGAAGGGCTTAAGATTATGCTTTCAATTTTTCCTGATATTGAAATAGTTGATACTGCATCAAATGGCTATGAAGCTTTGAAAATATGTAAGGAAAAGCCTATAGATATAGTTCTTATGGATATAAGAATGAAAGAATGTGATGGTGTTATGGGGACAAGACTTATTAAGGAGCAATTTTCAAAAATAAAAGTTATTATTCTTACAACATTTAAGGATAAGGAATATATAAAAGAGGCTTTAGGGTATGGAGCTTTTGGCTATCTTTTAAAGGATAGTTCTCATGATGTAATTTATGAAGGAATTAAAACTGCATATAAAGGAAATATGGTAGTTCATCCAGATGTTGCAAGTGAAATGATGGCATCAACAAATACTTCTTCTTCAAAGGAAAAAAATGATTTATCAAAATACAATTTAACAGAAAAAGAAATAAAAATAATTGAAGCTATAGCAAATGGATTAAGCAATAAAGAAATAGCAAAAGAAATATTTCTATCAGAGGGTACAGTAAAAAACAATATAACTAATATTTTAGGGAAATTATCCTTAAGAGATAGAACTCAAATAGCAATCTTTGCCTTTAAAAACGGAATTGTGACTTAAGTCATTAAAAAAAGTTCAATATACAATAGAAAGGTCCTTTATATTATTTTATTATATATATAGTAAATAATATGGAGGATTATTTTTATGGAAACAATAGAAGTTTTAAATATAACAAAACGTTTTGGAGAAAACTTAGTTTTAGATAATGTAAGCTTTAATGTTAATGAAGGAGAAATATTTGGTTTTATAGGACCAAATGGAGCAGGAAAGTCAACTTTAATAAATATAATGACAACAATTTTATATCCAGATAGAGGGACAATAAAAATATGTGGCTTTGACATATTAAAAGAGCCTGTTAAAGCAAAGGAGTGTATTGGGTATGTTCCACAAGATATATCTTTATTAGAGGAGCTTAATGCTTATGGAAATTTAGAGTATTTTGGAGCTTTATATGGACTTAAAGGTAAGCTTCTTAAAGAAAGAATAAAAGAAGCAATAAAAATAACAGGTCTTGAAGAAAAAAAGAGAGAAAAGGTAAAAAAATATTCTGGAGGAATGAAAAGAAGGTTAAACTTAGCTGTAGGAATAATGCATCATCCAAAAGTTCTTATCTTAGATGAACCTACTGTTGGAATAGACCCTCAATCAAGAAATCATATTTTTAATTTTATAAAAAAGGTAGGAAAAGAATGGGGAACAACAGTAATATATACTTCTCATTATATTGAAGAGGTAGAAGAACTATGTGATAGAGTTTTTATTATAGACAATGGAAAAGAAATAGCTTATGGGAAAAAAGAAGATATAAAAGCTTCTATTTTCCCTAATAATAAGGTTACAATTTATGCTGATAATATAAAAGGAGAATTATCTTTAGAAATTAAGAGTTTAAAAGGAATAATAAATCTTACAGAAGAAGAGGGGAAAATTATATTAACAATTAATGAAAAATTTAGTATAGGAGATATATTAAAATTATTAGAGGAGAAAAAAATTTATATAAAAAAGATAAGTTATGATGAAGCAAAGCTTGAAGATGTATTTTTAACATTAACAGGTAAAAGATTAAGAGATTAGGAGAAAAGTTTTATGGGTCTATTAATATATATAAAAACTACATTAAGAAATTTATACTCAACATTGCTTCCAAATTTAAGTATATTTGTGATTATACCAATATTTATTGGTTTATTTATGGGTATATTAAGCCAAGAGAATGAAAAGAGTCCTTTAGATTTAAGGCCTTTAAAAATAGAAATTTTAGATAAGGATAAAACAGAAAAATCTAAAGCACTTATTAAATATTTAGAAGGACAAAAGGAATTTTTAGAAATATCAAAAGGTAATGAGGAAAATATTTTAATTATCCCTAAAGGATTTAAAGATGATATAAAAAGTTCCTTAATTTTAAAGGTTAAAGAAGAGAGCATACAACAAAAAAATTTAGAAACCTTAATTTATGAATATATGGACAAAAATGAGGATAATACTTCTTATATAGAAGAAAACATTATAAAAACAGATAAAACAAAAGACTCAATAAAAGAAAGCTTATCAAAAACCTTAGCTTTTACAATAGGACTTTTCATTTATAATATTATTCTTTCAAATTATATGGAGCCTGCAATAAATGTAAATAAAAGAAATTTATCAATGCCATTATCTAAAGGAAGATATTTTATTTATGATTTTATATCTACCATTGTCTATGCTTTTATAATTATTTTTTTTTATACAATGATTATAAGAATATTTAATATGGGGTTTAATGGAAATTTATTAATCTTAACTATTCTTATGTTTATAACAGCTTTTTTTATGGCATCAATTTCAAATTTTATCATGGGAGTATTTAGTGAAAAGTTAGCAAAGGTTTTAGGAGGAGTATTTCTTATTTCTTTAATGATGGAGATTTTTGAAGATATTGATATAAGAATTTTAGAATGTAATCCTACTCACTATTTAATAGAAGCATTTAAGGAGTATAGCTTATATGGATGTATTCAAAAAAGCTTAAAGGAATTATTAATTATTTTTACAATGAGCATAGTATTATTTATTATTACTTATATTGTAAAAGTTCTTAGAAAGGAGGAAAAATTAAGGTGAATTTAATATATTTAACTCTTATAAATATAAAGAGATATTTTAGAAATCCTATACATATTATTGCAACTTTTTTAACTCCTATTCTTATGATAATTCCAATAAAAATGGGAAATGAAAACACAATATATTCTGTTGGAATAATAGATAAGGATGAATCGCTATCTTCAAAGCTTCTTATAGAAAAGATTAATAATGTATATGATACTAAGATATGTACGAAAGATTTAGAAGATAATATTTCTTATATTAAGAAAAATGAACTTGGAGCTTTAATTGTTATAGAGAGTGGTTTTGAGGAAAAAATTAAAAATGGAAAGACTCCTATAATAAAAGAATATAAATCAAAAGATGCAAAAGGAGTTTTAACATTAGAGGAGATAATAAAAACATTTATAAAAGGAGAAACAAAAAATATAAAAATAAAGACAATTATAGAAAACACAGAAGATGATAGTGGAAAAATTTTAGTACTACTTTTATGTTACATGCTTCTTATTATGTCTTCATTTATAACAAGAGATATGATAGAAATGAAAACATCAAAGGTTATGAAAAGAAATGTATCTACAATAAATAGTGATAAGGAAATAATAGGCTCTATATTATTTTCATCATTTATTTTACATGTTACTTCAATTATATTTTCATTAATTATAGGAAAATTAGTATTTAAAATACCAAATATTTTTATGGGAAAAGCAATATTATCAGTAATTTTAATGGGGATTTTTGCAATAGCATTATCTATGGCAGTTTCAAGATGGGTAAATAATTGTGGTGTTGGAAATGTTATAACACTTATGGTAGCATTAGTATCTCTAGCCTTAGGTATTACTGCATTTTTAGGAGAAACTTATATAACATTTCCAAATATATTTTTAACATTTCAGATTATCTCACCTATTTATTGGGTAAATGAGATAATAAGTAATGGAATGATATTTAAAGGAACCTTAATAATACTTTTAATGTCTTTAGTACTTTTTACACTTGGAGATTTTAAACTTAAAGACTTTATGGAGTAAAAAATGTTAATTATTACTTTGCTTTTAAGCCCTGCTAGCTCCAAGTTAACACAAAGTAATAATTAACACTTTCTGATTAAAGGAAATTGCTAAACTTGTTTCTTTTGTTAAGCTTTATTATTAGCTTTAAAAGTTATTAACAACTTAGTAAATAATCTAATTTTCTTATAAAATAGAAAATATTATGTTATAATAAAAAATACAATATACTGCACAAAAATTAAACATTGATATAAGTGCATTATAACGTACGAGGTGAGAGTATGGATTATATAAATAAAAATGTAGCTATTAATTTAAAAAGAATACGTAAAGCAAAAAAGATGAGTCTTGATGTTGTGGCAGAGCAGACAGGAGTAAGTAAAAGTATGCTTGGGCAAATTGAAAGAGGAGAATCAAATCCTACCATAGGAATACTAGGAAAAATAGTAAGCGGTTTAAGGGTCTCTTTTAATGATTTAGTATCTGTTCCTAATGAAGAGGTTTATTTAGTGAGAAAAGAGGGATTAGAGCCTTCAAAAGAGTCAACTGAACAGTATTTAGTATACACTATATTTCCTTATGAACAAGATAGAGATTTTGAAATATATACTATTGAAATTAAGCCAGGTGGTTGTTATGAATCTGGTTCTCATGGCGAAAAAACAATAGAGTATATAAATGTTTATGAAGGAGTTTTAACATTAGAGGTTAATGAAGAGGTTTATGAGGTAAGAAAAGGAGATGCAATAAGAATAAATACTGATAAAGACCATATTTATAGAAATAAAGGTAAAGAAAAACTTATTATAAATGTAGTTTTTAACTGGAAATAAAAAAGAAGATTTATTATTCTTAACAAGGTATTTACAGTTTATTAACTGATAAAATTTCTTTATAATATAAAAAATTATATTTTTTAAAAAAGATTATTGACAATATAACGCACAAGTGATATATTAAAAACATAGAAATTAATAAATAAATTTCATAAGAATTTTTGAACAATGGCGTTCTAGATTTTAAGGTCTAGGACGCTTTTTTTGAAAATTTATAACTTAATACTAAAAATAGTAAATTAGTAGGTTTAACTAAAACAAGGAAGTTTTAATTAAATAATCTATTAGTTTAAATATTAATTAAAGTTTAGTATAAATTTTGTGCAAAAGATAATGTAAATAGGATAATGCATAAGGAAAGGAGATATATTATGGAGTTTAATTATAATCTTCCTGTCAACTTAATTTTTGGAATAGGAAAAGTAGAAGAGCTTGGAAAAGAAACAGCAAAGTATGGTAAAAAAGCTTTGATAGTAACAGGAAGAAGCAGTACAAAAAAATCTGGTCTTTTAGATAAGGCAGTAAATTTATTAAAAGAAGCTAATGTTGAAAGTGTAATTTTTGATAAAGTCGCTCAAAATCCTTTAACTACAACAGCTTATGAAGGTGCTGATTTAGCAAAGAAAGAAGGTTGTGATGTTGTAGTAGGACTTGGTGGAGGAAGCATCATGGATGCTGCAAAGGCAATAGCTTTTATAGTATTAAATGAAGGTGATATTTCAGATTACATATTTGGATTAAAGAAAAGTGAAAAGGCACTTCCAATAATATTAGTTCCAACAACTTGTGGTACTGGAAGTGAAGGAAATGGATTTGCAGTTTTAACTAATCCAGAAAATAATGATAAAAAATCTTTAAGATGTAATGCAATAGTTGCTAAAGCTTCTATAATAGATCCAAATCTTATGACAACAATGCCAAAACATATATTAGCATCAGTTGGATTTGATGCTTTATGTCATAGTATGGAAGCTTATCTTTCAAAATCTGCTCAACCTTTAACTACAATGAAAGCATTATATGCAATTGAGCTTATAGGTGAAAATTTAGTTAATGTATATAAAGACCCTACTGATATGAAAGGATGGGAAGCTATTACTTTAGCAAGTACATTAGGTGGTATGGTTATAAATACTGCAGGAGTTACAGCACCTCATGGTATGGAACATCCAGCAAGTGGACTTAAAGATATAGTTCATGGAAGAGGCTTAGCTGCTTTAACTCCAGTAATTTATGAAGCTTCAATAAGTGGAGCACCAGAAAAATTTTCAAAAATTTCTAAGCTTTTAGGTGGAAAAGATGAAAATGATTGTGTAGATACAATAAAGAAATTATTAAGTGATATTGATTTAACAACAAACCTTTCAGAACAAGGTATAAAAGAAGAAGATATAGATTGGATGGCAGAAAATTGCTTAAAGGTTTCTGCTGTAAGCATGAAGATGCATCCAGTAGAATTTAGCTTAGAAGAAATCAAAGAAATATATAGAAAAGCACTTTAAAAAAGTAAATTATAAATTTAAATAGTATTAAAAATTTAAGACATAGTTAAGTCTAAGGGGGAAATAAAAATGAAATTAAAAGACACAGGATTAACAAAGGAAGAATTAAAAGGACTTGTAGATAAGTATATGATAGATACTTATGAAAGATTTGACTTTATTGCAGAAAGAGCAGAAGGAATGTATTTATATGATGAAGAAGGAAATGCATATTTAGACTTTTATGGTGGAATTGCAGTAAACAGTGCAGGAAACTGTAACCCAAAAGTAGTAGCTGCTATAAAAGAACAAGCTGATGATATAATGCATACATTTAACTATCCATACACAATTCCACAAGTACTTCTTGCAAAGCTTATATGTGAAACTATAGGAATGGATAAAATTTTCTATCAAAACTCAGGTACAGAAGCAAATGAAGCTATGATAAAGATGGCTAGAAAATATGGGGTAGAAAAGTATGGTCCACAAAAATATAACATAGTAACTGCAAAGGATGGTTTCCATGGAAGAACTTATGGTGCTATGTCAGCAACAGGTCAACCAGATAACGGCTGTCAAATAGGTTTTAAACCAATGGTTCCAGGATTTACTTATGCAGAGTATAACAATCTTCAAGCATTTAAAGATGCAGTAACTGAAAATACAATAGCAATAATGATAGAACCAGTACAAGGTGAAGGTGGAGTACACCCTGCAACTCCAGAATTCATACAAGGATTAAGAGAATTCTGTGATGAAAAAGGATTATTACTATTAATAGACGAGGTTCAAACAGGATGGTGCAGAACAGGAAAACCAATGTGTTATATGACTTATGGAATAAAACCAGATATAGTTTCTATGGCAAAAGCTATGGGTGGTGGAGTTCCAATAGGTGCAATTTGTGCAACAGAAGAAGTGGCAAAAGCATTTACTCCAGGTTCTCATGGAACTACATTTGGTGGAAATCCTTTATGCTGTGCAGCTTCATATGCTGAAATAAAAGAACTTTTAGATAGGGATTTAGCAAAAAATGCAGAAAAGATGGGAGAATACTTTAAAGCTAAATTAAGAACTTTACCTCATGTAGTAGATGTAAGAGGAAAAGGATTATTAGTGGGTGTTGAATTTGATGAAACTATAAATGCAGTAGATGTTAAGCATGGATGCTTTGATAAGAAGCTTTTAATAACTGCTATTGGTTCAAGTGTAATAAGAATGGTTCCACCTTTAATATTAACAGAAGAACATTGTGATAAAGCTTTTGAAATAATTAAAGAAGTAATTGAAGAATTATCTAAATAACCTTTAAAGTGTTAGGGACTGTTACATCAAGAAATATTACAACATAGGCTTTGCCAATTTATGTTGTTATGAAATTTCTTTGTGCAACAGTCCCTTTTTAGTTGAGTTAGACTTTTTTAGTATAATAGCTCTTTGCTAATAGACATATTCCCATAAGTAGTGGAAGTATAAAGAATATTAATACTGTAATTTGAAAATGTTTATTTATTAATGATGTTATTATAAAAAATAAACCTTGAAGTGCTACTCCTATATAATAAATCAATAAGCCATTTTCTTTTTCATTACGATAAAATATTAGTCCAACAAAACTTACAACAGTACATATTAAAAGAAGTGCAAGATTAATTTTTATGCTATTTACACCCTGTAAAAGCATAAAAAAGAGAAGTGTTGCAATGCCCATTACTCTTCCAGCTACAAAAAGAAATTCAACAAATTCAAATTTCTTAAAACCAATCTCAAATTTTTGAATTAAATTATCATGTGTATTTTCCATAACTACTCTCCTTTCTTTTAAATTTTTATTTAATAAAAAATAAGTACAAAATCTTATTAGAACATGATATCATTTAGATATGAAAAAAACAATAGAAAAAATATAAATTTAAGAGGGGATTTTATGAGCAATAATAAAGAAGAATTTTCATATTTAAGTATTACTATAGTTATAGGGACTTTACTAGGAGTATTAATTGGAAACTTTATTACAGAGTCTTTAGGCTTAGGTGTATCTTTAGGACTTTTGCTTGGAGTTGCAGCAGGACTTATTTTAGATAAGATTAAGAAAAACAAGAAATAATTTGCGAAAAAATGTTTTATAAATTTTTAAGGAAGTAAAATGAAAAAATATTTTAAATTAAATGAAAAAATAATACTAACTTGTGGTTATAAAAAAGGATTAATACATAATTTAAATAATGGAAAAATTTTTTCAATAGATGAAGAAAGTAAGTTATATTTAAAAGAAATAACAAATGGAAAGGATATAGAATCTGTTGTTTCTAAAGAAGATATAAATGAATTTTTACTTTATTTAAAAGCTTTAGAAGATAAGAATTTAGGGAAATTTACTGATGAGAAAGAAATTTCAGGAAAACCTAAAAAAGAATATTATATAGAGAAGAAAATAGATACCATATGGCTTGAACTTAGAAAAGCTTGCAATTTAAAATGTTGTCATTGCTACATGGATTGTAGCTTTAATAGGGATAAAGATTTAAACTTATTAACTTTAGAAGAATGGAAAAATATAATAAATGAACTTAGTAAATACTCTCCTAAAAGAATAACCTTAATAGGGGGAGAGCCATTACTTTTTAAAGATATTATAATTCTTATAGAGTATATAAAAAATAATATTTCTAAAGCAGAAATAATAATTTATTCAAATCTTACTCTTTTAAATGAAAAGCTTATAAATGCAATTATAAAAAATAATGTAAAGGTAGTAACTTCAGTATATTCTAATAGCAAAGAAATTCATGATAAAATAACAGGTTGCAAAGGAAGCTTTGACTTAACAATATCTAATATTAAAAGGCTTAGAAAAGAAGGAGTGTATGTACAAGCTAATTCTGTTATTATGAATTATAATAAAGATAAAATAGATGAAATAAAAAGGTATTTATATAATCTTACTAATATTAAAAGTAGAATTGATATTATACGTGATGTAGGAGAATCTAAAAAATATTTAATTCCAAATGAATTAACTGAAAAATATGGAAGAATAAAAACAAAAGCAGATTTTTCTATTGTTAAGGAAGAGGATTTTTTAAGAAACTATAATGGAAATAGTTGCTGGATGGGTAAGATAAATATAACATGTGATGGTTATATAAGTCCATGCATTATGGGGGAAAGATTTGTTAATAAAGAATATAACATAAGAAATAATTCTTTAGAAGAACTTTTAGAAAAATACATAATTCCTGAATTTTGGAGCATATCAAAGGATAAAATAAAGGTATGTAAAGATTGTGAATATAGGTATATATGCAAAGACTGTAGACCTATGAGTGCTGAAGATAATGACATCTTTTCAAAAGGAAGTCTTTGTAATTATAACCCTTATAAAGGAGAATGGATATAAGTATTCTCCTTTTAAATATCCAAAATTTCTAAAACAGCTTGTCCATCAGTGTCTTTTAAGTCAACTCCTAATATTTTTGCAAGTGTTGGTCCATGATTTATGAGTTTTCCAGAAGAAAGAACAACATTCTTTTTAAAATCTACTCCAGAGCCTATAAAAAAGGTTCCATAGTCTTTTTTCTTTGGTGAATATCCATGAGTGGCTTTATGAAAATTACTTCCTTGAACATTTTCTATGAATTCTCCATTAAGAGTATCTATAAAATAATACCCATATGAAGCTTCTACCATAAAGTCAGCATTAGAATCTGCACTAGAAAGAAGAATTTCGTTATTATTTAAGTAAAAATCTATAAGATTTTTATTTTTAAGAGATTTTAAAAGTTCTTCAATCTTAGATTTATATTTTTTATCTTTAATATAAATGTAACAAGAACCATCAAGACTTTTAGAAATAGCTTTATAATTAATAATTTTATTACTATTATTAACTTCAATAAGACCATTTTCTAAAAAAAGCTTATTAAGTCTTATTACATTTTTTACATCTAATTGGCTATGGTCTCCTAAGACAACAATAGAAGTTTCATTATATATATTAGCTTTTTTTAATGAAGCTATTATTTCTCCCAATCTTTTATCATGCCTATAAAGAGCTTCTTTAACTTCTTTATTAAAATATCCAAAATTGTGTCTTTGAGTATCAACATCAGTAAAATGAACAAAAGTAAGATTAGGTTTATATTTTTCTATTGTATATTTAAAAGTTTCAGTAACAAAATTATCTAAAGCAGGTTGAGAAATTCCTTTTCTTATATGTCCAAATTTTTTATTTATATCAAGCTGAAATTTTAATGTTCCTGCAAAAGCAGACATCATTATTTGATTTTGATATGGCTTAGGAGCAAAAATTTCTGGCATATTATAATCAATAGTATTAGAACTTCTAGCAGTAACTGGCCATAAAAGAGAACAAGTTTTAAGTCCTTTTTCTTTTGCTAAGTCATATAAAGTAGGACATTTAATATATTTTTTATACCAATACCAGTTAGGGTTAAAATCATTTAATTTAAAGATTGTATTATCAATAACTCCATGATTTTTAGGATATTTTCCTGTAACTATAGTAGTATGAGCAGGGTAAGTAAGAGAAGGATAAACAGATTCAACATTTTCAATTAATGAACCATTTTTAATTAATTCCTTAAAATTAGGAAGAGTTTTTAATATTTCTAAATCTTTTGAAGATACTGCATCAAAAGAAATTACTATCATATATTTCATTTTTTCACCATCCTTTAAAAATAGCATATAATTATATTCTAGCATATTTTATTAAATATATATTAATGAGAGGTTAAATGTTTATGTAATTAAAAAAGGTTGCATTGATTGCTTTAGTATGATAAAGTAAATTTGTTAGTTTGAAATTGAGGGGGAACAAAAATGGATATAAAAAAGTTAGTAAAAAAAGGATTAATTATCGCTACAATAGGAACACTTGTAATAAGCCTAGTAGGTTGTGGTAGCAAAGAAAAAACTAATACAATGGATAAGGATACTTTAATTTTAGGTTTTGATGATACTTTTGTTCCAATGGGATTTAAAGGTGATGATGGAAAATATACTGGCTTTGATATAGAACTTGCAGAAGAAATTAGTAAAAAGATAGGAAAGAAGATAGAATATCAACCAATAGATTGGTCAATGAAAGAATCAGAATTGAAAAATGGAAATATTGATTTTATATGGAATGGATTTTCTATAACTGAAGAAAGAAAAAAAGAATTAGATTTTACAAAAGCATATCTAAAAAATAAGCAAATAATAATAACATTAAAGGATTCAGATATTAAGACAAAGGAAGATTTAAATGGAAAAGTTGTAGCAGCTCAGGACCAATCAAGTGCAGTTGATGCAATTGGTGATTATAAAGATAACTTTAAAGAATTAGTTACTTTTTCAACTAATGATGAAGCTTTAAGAGACTTAGAAGCAGGAAGATGTGATGCTGTTGTAGCTGATGAAGTTTTAAGTAAATACTATATAAATCTTAAGGGTGCAGATAATTACAAAGTTTTAGAAGATAACTTTGGAGAAGAAGAATATGCAGTTGGTGTAAGAAAAGGTGATAAAGAATTAATTGATGCATGGAACAAAGCTTATGATCAATTAGTAAAGGATGGAACTGCATCAGAATTATCAAAAAAATGGTTTGGTGATGATATAATAGAAAAGTAGAATTAGATAAAATGGAGGAGTCATTTATTTATGAGCTTTATGGAATTAATGCCTCAGCTACTTGAAGGCTTAAAGGTAACATTAAAAGTATTTTTCTTAACACTTATATTTTCACTTCCTCTTGGAGTTATTATCTCTCTTGGAAGGATATCTAAGTTTAAAATATTACAAAAGATAACAGGTCTTTATGTCCTTATTTTAAGAGGGACTCCTCTGTTATTGCAAATAATATTTATATATTTTGGGCTTCCAGCAGTAGGAATAAGTGTTCCAAGAGAACCTGCTGCTCTTATTGCTATGATATTAAATTATGCAGCATATTTTGCAGAAATATTTAGAGCAGGAATACTTTCTATAGATAAAGGACAATATGAGGGAGCAGAAGTTCTTGGATTATCTTCAAAGGATACATTTTTTAGAATAATACTTCCTCAAGCCTTTAAAAGAATACTTCCTCCAGTTGCAAATGAAGTTATAACCTTAGTTAAAGATACATCTCTTGTATATGTAGTAGGGCTTGATGACCTTCTTAAAATAGGAAAAATAGCTAATAACAGATATGCTTCTTTAGTGCCTTTAATATTTGTTGGAGTGATATATCTTATTTTAGTTGCAATATTTACAAAAGTATTTGCATTAATTGAAAAGAAGTTTAATTATTATGAATAAGGAGGACAAGCATGCTAAAAGTTAGTGGACTAAGAAAAAGCTTTGGAAAGAATGAAGTTTTAAAAGGCGTAGATTTACATATAAAAGAAGGAGAGATACTTGTAGTAGTTGGTCCTTCAGGTGGAGGAAAAACAACATTTTTAAGATGTGTAAATGCTTTAGAAAAAGCTGATAAAGGAAATATAGAGATAAACGGAAAATTTTTATGTAAAGATGGAGTATATGCTGAAAAGAGTAAATTAAAGGAAATAAGAAAAGATATTGGCTTGGTTTTTCAAAACTTTAACCTATTTCCACATATGAGTGTTTTAGAAAACTTAATTGAAGCACCTCAAAGAGTTTTTAATCTTCCAAAAGAAGAAGCAAAGAAAAAGGCTCTTGAGATATTAGGATTTTTAGGATTAGAAAATAAGGCAGATAATTATCCTTTTGAATTATCTGGAGGACAAAAACAAAGAGTTGCTATTGGAAGGGCTCTTGTTTTAGAGCCTAAGCTTATATGCTTTGATGAACCTACTTCAGCATTAGACCCAAGCCTTACAGGAGAAGTATCAAAGGTTATAAAATCATTAAGTGAAAAAGGAATGTCAATGCTTATAATAACTCATGATATGGACTTTGCAAAAAACACAGCAGATAGAATTTATTCTATGGAAAATGGACAGCTAAAAGAAGGATTAATATTTTAATAAGCAAAATTATAAATATTAGAAATAAAATAGCTACTTATTAAAAAATATCATCATATTTATTAATGAGTAGCTTTATTTTAATTTTATTTAACTTCTTCTAGTAAAATTACACCATTTTCATTAGCTTTAAATTTTACTTTTCCATTAGAAACCTTGCATTTATTTTTAGTGTAATAATCTTGAATTTCAGTGCCATCTTGCCAGATTGATGAAACATCTATTGAAGTATCTCCTGAAGCATTTACTGCAACAATAACTTTATCATCTTTATAGGTTCTGCTGAATACATAAGGGTCTTTTTCTGAAATCATTTTATGTTCTCCAGCACCTATTGAAAGATGTTTTCTTCTAAATTGGCCAAGTAATTGCCAATGTTTTAAAGAGGCTTCATCTAAAGAATCCCAGTTCATATCAGAACGGCTACCTTGGTCAACTGCTGTTGTAATGGTGTTTGTAAAGCCTTGTCTATTGCTTTCATCTCCATAGAATATTTCTATTCCACCAGGAGCTAATAAAAGTTTTGTGCCATAGTTTATCATATTGTCTTTTCCACGAGTTAAACCTTCATCATGAGAAGAAATATAGCTTAAAACATTAAAGGTTGGGTCAGTATTAATAGCTTCTGCATATCTTGAATAAAGGTTTTCTAATTTATCAAGTTCCTCATTTTTAGAAAATTTAAAGTTTATTGTGGAGTTAAAACCATTATCAAAGTATTCAGTTTTTTCAAGGCCAGCTCCATAAACTTCAGCTGTCATCCAAAAATCATCAGTCCATTTTGCACCTGCTTTATCAGGATTATTTTTTCTCCATGTATTTAAAGCTTCACTACAAACATTTTTAAGTTCTTTCCATCTAAACATGTCAATATGTTTTGCAGTATCACATCTAAATCCATCAATACCAAACTCTTCAACCCATGCAGAAAGCCACTTTTCAATGTATTCACAAGGAGAAACCTTTAAATCAGTTCTATATTTTACAGCAGAAGGAATTATCCAATCATCATTTTTTTCCTCCTCATCTTTTTTCCATTTTCTTTCTAAAATAGGAGGAAGTCCAACATCTTCTGTAACTTCTGTTTTTATATCAGGAAGGTCTGAAAGATTTCCTAAGATATCTCCTTCTCCAGTAGTGTAGCCAGGAACTCCTGCTCTTATCCAATCACTTCCAAACCATTTAGCCCATTCTTCTTCATGACCAGAATAATCTATTATTTCATCATGGTAAGAGCTCCAGTTTTGAGAAGATGAAGGAGTCCAGTTTGCAATATCTTTATTATCATTTTTAGTAGGGTAGAAATCATAATCTACCATATCTTGAAGTGTTACATATCCTGTGTGATTCATAACCACATCCATAATTACTCTAATGCCTTGAGAATGAGCTTCATCAACAAATTCTCTCATATCTTCAACAGTTCCCATATTTTTATCTATAGAGCTCCAGTCTAAAGCATAATAACCATGATAACCATAATGAGCAAACTCACCACTTCCTCCTGTACAAAAGCCATGAATTTGCTCAACAGGAGGGGAAATCCATATAGCATTAATTCCCAAATTAGAAAAATAACCTTCTTTTAATTTTTTTGTTAATCCTTTAATATCTCCACCATGAAATGTTCCATTAGTAGAGCCTGTAGAATCTTCTGAAACTCTTCCATAGGAATTGTTATTTGTCTTATCACCATCATAGAATCTGTCTGTTATTACAAAATAAACACTTGCGTTATCCCATGAGAAAGAATCATCTTCACTAACTTTAATATTGTTATTGTTAGAAGATGAATTTTTACACCCTAAAAGGCTTGTCCCCAAACAACCAGTTATTATACAAGCTAAAGTAATTGTGGAGATTAATTTTTTCTTTTTCATAATAAATCCTCACTTTTAAATTTATTTATAAAATAATAGTGAGGTCTAGATACCTCACTATTATTGTTTACCTTAGAAAATATCATTAACGAGATGATTTAACATAAGGAATTTCTGATAATGAATGTTTAAGGTCTAAGAATTCTTCTTCTACATTATCTATTTTAGAATCTAAAACCTCATTAAGTCTAGCATCCTTTTCTTTTTCTTTTTGGTTGAATAGAGCAGTTAATTCTTCTGAAAGTTCAAATAGTTTTAAAGCTGCTTCATAACAATTACTCATAGAAATCACTCCTTTTATACTATATATTACATTCCTATTCTACTACAAAAAAATGGATATGGAAATAAAATTATGGTTTATAACTTAATTTTTATGAAGTATTACAAAAATTCTGTGAATATATGTAAACGATACAAGAAAAAGTTTAAAATTTAAACTATTTAATTTCTTTTTCATTTAGACTAATTGGTTTATAAGTTACATTTAAAAGATTATCATGAGAATAATTTTTAATTTTTTCTACAATACCTCTTGCTATCTCTGTTGACTCACTTTTTTCAGCTTGTAGCATTTTTTCTAAGTAATTAAATCCTAGCCAAGGATTTACTGATTCTCCACAGGTGTATAAATCTGCTGAAGCATATCCATACTCAGGCCAAGTGTGAATTGTTAGGTGAGATTCTTTGATTATTACAGCACCACTTACTCCTAAAGAGTCAAATTTATGAAAGCAACTATTGACTATTGTTGCATTTGAACGTATAGCAGCTTCACACATAATTTCTTCAATTTTTTTTTCATCCCCAAGAACTTCTAAATTGCAATTATAAAATTCTACTAATATATGTCTTCCTAATTGTTCAAGTTTCAAAATAAAATCCTCCTCTGTATAAGAATAGGAAAAAGTTAAAGTAGGTATACAAAGTTTTTAATATAATTTCCTATTGAATAAAATAATGAAAAAAAGATAAAATGTCAATAAAAATAAAATATAGTTAATTAAGTTAATTAAACGAAGTTCACATAAACTCTTGTATAAGAACCTACAAGCAAAATAATATTAGTTTATTTAAAAAATACGTATAATTAAAGATGAAAACAATATAAACATTCGGATATTTACGAATATTAAATGAAATTAAATTTAGCAATATTGACAATGATAAGGTGGAGTGATAAGCTAAAATTAATAGTAGAAAAACTTAATAAAAATATATCTTAATATACTTAAGAGGATAATACATAAATTTTTGGAGGTATTTTATAATGAGTGATATCAGATGCATATTCGTCGAAAAAAAACCTGGTTTTGACGTAGAAGCAAAAAGTTTGCTTGATGACTTTAAAAGAAATCTAAGATTAGAAAACTTAGAAAAGGTAAGAGTTATTAACAAATATACCATCGGAGAAGTTTCAGATGAGTATTATAAGAAGGCATTAAATACAATTTTTTCAGAATTAACTGTAGATAATGTATATGAGGAAAAAGTACCAGTAGCAGAAGAAGACATAGCTTTCGGGGTAGAATACCTTCCAGGTCAGTATGACCAAAGAGCAGATTCAGCATCTCAATGTTTTCAGCTTTTAACAGCAGGAGATAGAATAGATGTTAAGTCAGCTAAAATAATTGTCTTAAAGGGCAATCTTTCAAAAGAAGATGTAGATAGAATAAAACACTATTACATAAATTCTGTAGATTCTAGAGAAGTGGATATAGATAATAGAGAATTACAAACTCCACTTAATGTTCCAAAGGATGTAGAAATTTTAAATGGATTTACAAACTTTAATGAAGAAGAACTTCAAGCTTTCCATAAATCACAAGGTTTAGCTATGAGTATAGAAGACCTTGTAATGATAAGAGACTATTTTAAAAATGAAGAAAATAGAGACCCAAGTATAACTGAAATAAAGGTTATAGATACATATTGGTCAGACCATTGCAGACATACAACATTTGCAACAACTTTAGAAGAAGTTGAAATAGAAGAAAACAAATATACAGTTCCAATAAAGAAAAGCTATCATGCTTATATGAAGTCAAGAGACTATGTATATGGGGAAAATACAGAAAGAAAAGTAAACTTAATGGATATAGCAGTTATAGCTATGAAGGAAATGAGAAAGAAAGGTATGCTTGATGATTTAGATGTATCTGATGAAATTAATGCATGTTCAATAAACATAGATGTTGAAACAGATAAGGGAATAGAAAAATATCTATTAATGTTTAAAAATGAAACTCATAACCATCCAACTGAAATAGAACCATTTGGTGGTGCTGCTACATGTCTTGGAGGGGCTATAAGAGACCCATTATCAGGAAGAACCTTTGTATATCAAGCAATGAGAGTTACAGGTGCTGCTGACCCAACAGTTCCAGTAGAAGAAACATTAAAAGGAAAACTTCCTCAAAGAACTATTACTTTAGGAGCAGCTCATGGATATAGTTCTTATGGTAACCAAATAGGTCTTGCTACTGGTCAAGTTGCTGAAGTATATCATCCAAATTATGTAGCAAAAAGAATGGAAGTAGGAGCAGTTATAGCAGCAGCTCCAAAGGAAAATGTAATAAGAGAAGAACCTAAAAAAGGTGATATAGTAATTCTTTTAGGAGGAAGAACTGGTAGAGATGGAGTTGGTGGAGCAACAGGTTCATCAAAAGAACATACTACAGAATCTATAGAAACTTGTGGAGCAGAGGTTCAAAAGGGAAATCCTCCAACAGAAAGAAAGATTCAAAGATTATTTAGAAATGCTACAGTTGCTAAGATGATTAAGAGATGTAATGATTTTGGTGCAGGTGGAGTTTCAGTTGCAATTGGAGAACTTTGCAGAGGATTAGACATTGATTTAGATAAAGTTCCAAAGAAGTATGAAGGATTAGATGGAACAGAACTTGCAGTATCAGAATCACAAGAAAGAATGGCAGTAGTAGTAAATAAAGAAGATGCAGATAAATTTATTTCTTTATCAGAAGAAGAAAATTTAGAGGCTGTTAAGGTTGCTGTTGTTACTGATACAGAAAGATTAAGATTATTCTGGAGAGGTAACGCAATAGTTGATTTAAAGAGAAGTTTCTTAGATACAAATGGAGCAACTCAAAAAACAAAGGTTAAAGTTGAAGCTCCAGAAAATTATCCATATGAAGTTAAAGATGTAGATGTTAAAGAAGAATGGATTAAGAATTTACATAAATTAAATGTAGCTTCTCAAAAGGGATTAGTAGAAAGATTTGACTCAACTATAGGAGCTAAAACAGTACTTATGCCATTTGGTGGTAAGTATGCAAAGACACCAGCAGAAGGTATGGCAGCAAAAATACCAGTATGGGGTGGAGATAGTAAAAATGCTTCATTAATGACTTTTGGCTTTAACCCATATTTAGGTACATGGAGTCCATATCACATGGCATTTTATTCAGTAGTAGAATCTGTAACAAAGCTTACAGCTATGGGTGGAGATTATAGACACGCAAGACTTACTTTCCAAGAATACTTTGAAAGATTAGGAAAAGAACCTTCAAGATGGGGAAAACCATTCTCAGCATTACTTGGTGCATATAAGGCTCAAGAAGATTTAGGAATAGCAGCAATAGGTGGTAAGGACTCAATGAGTGGAACTTTTGATGATATTGATGTTCCACCAAGTTTAGTATCTTTTGCAGTAGGATATGAAAAGGCAAATAGAGTTATTTCACCAGAATTTAAGGAAGCTAATTCTAAGTTAGTTCTTTTAACAACTGAAAAGCTTGAAGATGGTCTTATAGACATGGATAAGTTTAAAAAGAATATGGAAATTGTGTATAGCCTTATAGGAGAAGGAAAAATAATTTCTGCTTCTTCAACTAAGATGGGAGGAGTTTCTGAAAGCTTAACTAAGATGGCTTTAGGAAATAAGATAGGATGTGAATTTACTAATCTTTCTAAGGAAGAGTTATTTGGATATAACTATGGAACAATGCTTGTAGAAGTTAAGAGTGGAGTTAACATAGAAGAATCATTTAATGGTGCTTTATATAAAGAAGTTGGTAAAACTGTAGAAGGATGTACAATAATCTCTAAAGACTATGACTTAAGCTTAAATTTAGATGATTTAGATAAGGCTTTAGAAGAAAAATTAAATGGAGTATTTAAAATAAAGACTGAAGATGTAGAAGAAAAAGCAAAGGCAGCTAATTTTGAATGTACTGAAGTTCCTAAGGCAAAAGTAAAGGTTCAAAATCCTAAAGTTGTAATTCCAGTATTCCCAGGAACAAACTGTGAAGATGACTGTCAAAGAGCTTTTGAAAAAGAAGGTGCTGTAGTTACTCAAGTTCTTATAAGAAACTTAACTAAAGAAACATTAAAAGAATCTATAGATAAGTTAGAAAAAGAAATTAAGACAGCTCAAATTATAATGATTCCAGGAGGATTCTCAGCAGGAGATGAACCAGATGGTTCAGGTAAATTTATAGCTACTGTATTTAGAAATGAAAAAATAAAAAATGCAGTTATGGATTTATTAAATAATAGAGATGGACTTATCCTTGGTATTTGTAACGGCTTCCAAGCTCTTATTAAATTAGGACTTGTACCATATGGAGAAATAAGAGATTTAGAAGAAGATATGCCAACATTAACTTATAACAATATAAACAGACATATGTCTTCTATGATAAGAACAAGAATTTCAACTAAAAAGTCACCTTGGTTTAGTGAAGTTAACTTAGGAGACATTCATACAGTTGCTATTTCTCATGGAGAAGGTAGATTTGTAGCTTCAGAAGAATTAGTTAAGAAGCTTGAAGAAAATGGACAAATAGCTACACAATATGTAGATTTTGATGGAAATGTATCTTTAAATATGCCATATAATCCAAATGGCTCTGTTTATGGAATAGAAGGTATAACAAGTCCAGATGGAAGAGTTCTTGGTAAGATGGGACACTCAGAAAGAATAGGAGAAAATCTTTATAAGAATGTACCAGGAGATTTTGACCAAAAGATATTCAAATCAGGTGTAAATTATTTTAGATAAAATTTAATAAGTGCTACTTCTTAAAAAGAAGTAGTACTTAAAAGTTAAAAATTTTTTGGAGGGTATATATAAAAAATGAAAGTTGCAATTATATTTGGAAGTAAATCAGATACAGATGTAATGAAGGGTGCAGCAAATGCTTTAAAAGAATTTGGTGTAGATTATAAAGCTTATGTTTTATCAGCTCATAGAGTTCCTGAAAAATTAACAGAAACATTAAAAGAAGCAGAAAATGAAGGCTGTGAAGTAATAATTGCAGGAGCTGGTCTTGCAGCACATTTACCAGGAGTTATAGCTTCTCAAACAGTTTTACCAGTAATAGGAGTTCCTGTTAAAGCAGCTGTGGAAGGATTAGATGCATTATTTTCAATAGTTCAAATGCCAAAATCAATTCCGGTAGCAACAGTTGGAATAAACAATAGCTATAATGCTGGTATGCTTGCAGTACAAATATTAAGCTTAAAGTATCCTGAAATAAAAGAAAAATTAGTTCAATTTAGAATTGACATGAAGGAAAAATTTATTAAAGAAAATGATACTGTAGAGCTTTAAAAAAAGTTTATATTAAAGGAGAATAATTTATATGGTAACTGACTTTGATTTAATAATGGATCCAAGTTTAGATAAATTTAAAGATGAATGTGGTGTATTTGGAGTATTTTCTGATAAGCCTATGGATACAGCAGGAGTAACTTATTATGGGTTATATGCTCTTCAACATAGAGGACAAGAAAGTGCTGGTATTGCAGTATCTAATGGTGAAACTATTCAAGTACATAAAGGATTAGGACTTATTACTGATGCATTTAAAAATACAGAAGATTTACATAAATTAAAAGGAAATATTGCAATAGGTCATGTAAGATATTCAACTACTGGAGCTAATACTGTAGAAAATTCACAACCACTAGTTTCAAATTCTAAAATTGGAACAATTGCAATGGCTCACAATGGTAACTTAGTTAATGCTGATGTTATAAGAGAACTTCTTGAAGATGGAGGACATATTTTCCACACTTCAATTGATACAGAAGTTATAGCAACTCTTTTAGCAAGAGGAGCTTCAAAGGGAATAGAAAAGGCAGTAGTAGATGCAATGCAAGCTGTTAAAGGAAGTTTTGCCTTAGTAATAATGACAAAGGATAAGCTTATAGGAGCAAGAGACCCTCATGGAATAAGACCTTTATGTATAGGAAAATTAGATGAAGCTTATATCTTATCTTCTGAAAGCTGTGCTTTAGATGCAGTTGGTGCAGAATTTGTAAGAGATGTAAAGCCAGGAGAAATTGTTGTTATTGATGAAAATGGAGTTAAGTCAATAATTTATGCAGAAGATTCAGGATGTCAAACTTGTTGCTTTGAGTATATTTATTTTGCAAGACCAGATTCACAAATTGATGGACTTGATGTTTATACAACAAGAGTAAAGTTTGGTGAACAATTATATAGAGAGCATAAGATAGATGCAGATTTAGTTGTACCAGTTCCAGATTCAGGAATACCTTCAGCAATAGGATATTCTAAAGCTTCAGGAATTCCATATGGAACAGGATTTATAAAAAATAGATACGTAGGAAGAACATTTATATCTCCTTCTCAAGAAGTAAGAGAAAGAGCTGTAGCTGTTAAATTAAATCCATTAAAGGTAAATGTTGAAGGAAAGAGAGTTATACTTATAGATGATTCAATTGTTCGTGGAACTACATCAAAGCATTTAGTTGATGCAATGAAACGTGCAGGAGCTAAGGAAGTACATTTATTAATTTCATCTCCACCAGTTAAATTCCCATGCTATTTTGGTATTGATACAGCTTATAGAAGTGAACTTATGGCTGCAAACCACAATATAGCAGAAATGACTGATATTTTAGGAGCAGACTCTCTTGGATATTTAAGCATGGAAGGCATGTATAAGTGCTTTGGAGATAAAAAAGGCTTCTGTATAGGATGTCTTAGTGGAGTTTACCCAGTAGCAACTCCAATAGAAGCAGGAAAAGAAATTCTTGAAAGGTAGGATAAAGAAAAATGTTAACTTATAAAGAATCAGGAGTAAATATAGAAGAAGGATACAAGTCAGTTAAATTAATAAAGGACTTAGTTAAACAAACTTATAGCAAATATGTTTTAAATGGATTAGGAAGCTTTGCTGGAATGGTAGAACTTCCAGAAGGATATAAAAAGCCAGTTTTAATTTCAGGAACTGATGGAGTTGGAACTAAGCTTGATATTGCATGTAAAAAGAAAAAATATGATACAGTTGGAATAGACTGTGTTGCTATGTGTGTTAATGATATATTATGTCATGGAGCAAAGCCATTATTTTTCTTAGATTACATAGCTTGTGGAAGTCTAGATGCTAATGTTTCTTCAGACTTAGTTAAAGGTGTAACAGAAGGATGCCTTCAATCTGATTGTGCATTAGTTGGAGGAGAGACAGCAGAAATGCCAGGCTTTTATAAAGAAGGAGACTATGATATAGCTGGATTTGCTGTAGGAATAGCTGATAAAGATGAAATAATAGATGGAAGTAAAATTGAAGTTGGAGATAAGATTATAGGAATAGCTTCTTCAGGAATTCATTCAAATGGTTTCTCTTTAGTAAGAAAAATATTTACTGATTTAGATATGGAATTTGAAGGAGAAGAAGTTTGGAAAAACCTTATAGTTCCTACAAAGATATATGTAAAACCAGTACTTAAACTTATGGAACAATTTGAAATAAGAGGAATGGCTCATATTACTGGAGGAGGATTTATAGAAAATACTCCAAGAATGTTTAATGGAAGAGAATTAACTGCAGTTATTAAAAAAGACAGCTATAAAGTACCTTCTATATTTGAAAAAATGGTTGAGATGGGTGTGGATAGAGACCATATGTACAACACTTTCAATATGGGTATAGGATTTATGCTTGCTGTTAAAGCAGAGGATGCAGAAAATGTAATAAAGGCACTTAATGAAATGGGAGAACAAGCTTATGAAATAGGTTATGTTACTTCTGGAGGTGAAGGTATTTGTTTAGAATAGCAGTCCTAGTATCAGGAGGAGGAACAGACCTTCAATCTATAATAGATGCAGTAGAAAATAAGGAATTAGACTGTAAAATTGAAATGGTAATAAGTAGCAAAGAAGGAGTATATGCACTTGAAAGAGCTAAAAAGCATGGCATTGAAAGTCATGTTATTACCAAAAAAGAATATAAAGATAAGCAATCAGATAAAATATTAAGCCTTGTTGATGAAAATGTTGATTTAATAGTTTTAGCAGGATATTTATCAATACTAGATGGAGAGATATTAGAAAAGTTTAAAAATAGAATAATAAATATTCATCCTTCATTAATACCATCTTTTTGTGGACCTAGCATGTATGGTTTAAAGGTTCATGAAGCAGCTATTAAAAAGGGAGTAAGATTTTCAGGATGTACTGTTCATTTTGTTAATAATGAGGTGGACGGAGGAGCTATTATACTTCAAGAAGCAGTTCCTGTATATTTTGAAGATACCCCAGAAACACTTCAGGCTAGAATTTTAGAAAAAGAGCATATTATACTTCCAAAAGCAGTAAAATTAATCTCTGAAAATAAGGTTAAAATTGTTGATGGAAGAGTTAAGATAATTGATTAAAGGAGGCTTTCTAAGCTATGAAAAAAAGAGCTTTAATAAGCGTATTTTATAAAGAAGGAGTAGTAGAATTTGCTAACTTCTTAGTATCTAAGGGAGTTGAAATAATTTCAACAGGAGGAACTTACAGACACTTAAAAGAAAATGGAGTTCCAGTTATAGAAGTTAATGAAGTAACTAATTTTCCAGAAATGTTAGATGGAAGAGTAAAAACACTTCATCCTCTTATACATGCAGGAATACTTGCTATAAGAGATAATAAAGAACATATGGATACTTTAAAAGAAAGAGATATACAAACTATAGACTATGTAGTTGTAAATCTTTATCCATTCTTTGAAAAGGTAAGAGAAGATTTAACTTTTGAAGAAAAGGTAGAATTTATAGATATTGGAGGTCCTACAATGCTTAGAGCAGCAGCTAAGAACTTCCAAGATGTTGTAGTTATTTCAAACAAAGATGACTATAAAAAGGTTATGGATGAAATTGAAGAAAATGGAAAAGTTTCTTACAAGACAAAGAAAGTATTAGCAGGAAAAGTATTTAACTTAATGAGTGCATACGATGCTGCAATAGCTAACTTTATGCTTGATGGAGAAGAAGAATATCCTGAATATTTATCAGTATCATTTAAGAAAAAGCAAAGCTTAAGATATGGAGAAAACTCTCATCAAAGTGCAGCTTTTTATGGTTCAACAACTATAGATGGAGCTATGAATACTTTTGATGTATTAAATGGTAAAGAATTATCATACAACAACTTTAAGGATATGGATATAGCTTGGAAATGTGCTAATGAATTTGATGAACCAGCTTGCTGTGCATTAAAGCATAATACACCATGTGGAGTAGCTATTGGAGAATCTGCTTATGAAGCTTATACAAAGGCTTATAAAGTTGACCCAACTTCTATATTTGGTGGAATAGTAGCATTTAACAGAAAGGTTGATAAGGCTACAGCAGAAGAAATGGTTAAGATTTTCTTAGAAGTTATAGCAGCACCTGATTATGATGAAGATGCTTTAGAAGTATTAAAGACAAAGAAAAATTTAAGAGTTTTAAAAATTCATCAAAAACCTCAAGATTCTAGATATATGGTTACTGTAGATGGAGGAATTTTAGTACAAGAAGAAGATAAAAAGCTTATAGATGAAATAAAGGTAGTTACAGAAAAGAAGCCAACTGAAGAAGAAATGAAAGATTTATTATTTGGAATGAAGGTTGTAAAATATGTAAAATCTAATGCTATAGTTGTAGCTCACGATGGAATAGCTTTAGGAATTGGAGGAGGTCAAGTTAATAGAATATGGCCAACTGAAGATGCCCTAGAAAGAGGAAAGGGAGCAACTATTTTAGCATCAGATGCTTTCTTCCCATTTAGAGATGTTGTTGATACAGCTGCTAAATATGGAATAAAAGCTATAATTCAACCAGGTGGTTCTATGAGAGACCAAGAATCTATAGATGCATGTAATGAACATGGAATATCTATGGTATTTACAGGATTAAGACACTTTAAACACTAAAAATATAGGGCCAATTTAAATTTTGGCCCTTTAATTTTGGAAGAATTAATATATAACTTTTAAGGAGGTATACCTATGAAATTATTACTTATAGGTTCAGGTGGAAGAGAACATGCAATTGCATGGAAGTTAGCTAAGAGCCCTAAGGTTTCAAAAATATATGTAGCACCAGGAAATGGTGGAACTGCAATAGAAAATAAATGTGAAAATGTAAATATTACTGATTTAGATGAATTAGTTAAATTTGCAAAAGAAAATGATATTTATCTTACTGTTGTTGGGCCAGAAGACCCATTAACTAAAGGAATAACTGATAAATTTAAGGCAGAAGGTTTAAGAATTTTTGGACCTGATAAAAAAGGTGCTGAACTTGAAGGAAGTAAAAGCTTTTCTAAAGCCTTTATGAAAAAATATGGAGTAAAAACTGCTGAATATGAAGTTTTCACAGAAATAGACCCAGCATTAAAATATGTTGAAAACTGTGCATATCCTGTTGTTATTAAAGCAGATGGATTAGCAGCTGGTAAAGGTGTTGCTATATGTGAAACAAAAGAAGAAGCAGTAAATGCTTTAAAATCTTATATGATAGATGATATATTTAAAGGTGCTGGACAAAAGGTTGTTATAGAAGAATTCCTAGATGGAGTAGAAGCTTCAATTCTTTCAATAACAGATGGAAAGACAATAATTCCATTTATATCAGCAAAGGACCACAAGCAAGTATTTGATGGAGGAAAAGGACCAAATACTGGTGGTATGGGAGTTCTTGCCCCTAATCCATATGTAACTGAAAGTGTTATGAAAGATTTCGAAGAAAACATAATGAAAAATACTTTAAAAGGAATTCAAGCAGAAGGATTTGATTTTAAAGGAATTATATTCTTTGGTCTTATGATTTGTGAAAAGGGAACTTATCTTCTTGAATATAATGTAAGAATGGGAGACCCTGAAACTCAATCAGTTTTAAGTTTAATGGATAGCGATTTATTTGAACTTATAGAGGCAGCTATGGACGAAAAACTTTCTGAAACTAAAGTTAATTGGAAAGATGAAGTATGTATAAATGTTGTTCTTGCTTCAGGAGGATATCCAGGCACATTTAATAAGGGTTATGAAATAAAAATAGATGATAGCATAAAAGATAAAGTATTTTTAGCAGGAGCTAAATTTGAAGATGGAGTTTTAAAAACTAGTGGAGGAAGAGTTTTATCTGTTATTGGAAGAGGAAAAACTTTAGAAGAAGCTAGAAAAGAAGCTTATGATAATGTTAAGCTTGTTAATTTTAAAGATAGTTATTGTAGAACTGATATAGGAATATATAAATAATAAAGAGTGAAAAATTATTTCTCTTTGTAAATTATAAATTAGAGGAATTTATTAGGAACAAAAAATGCATCTTTCGATAAGAAAGGTGCATTTTTTAAATAAAAATATATTTTTTTTAACAGAAAACGATTTATTGTAAAAATTTGATTTGAAAAATTTTAATTAAACTAGTAGAATATAATTAAATTTAATAAATACATATGAAAAAGTATACAAAAAAACAATTTAAAAGAAGAAGAGGAGAAGAAAATGTATAAAAAAGCAAATACTTTAAAAAGGATCATTTTATTTTTCCTAGGAGTGTTCATAATTCAATTAGGAGTAGCAATTTTTTTGAAAACTAACATTGGTTCAGACCCATTTACTGTCTTTACTCAAGGTTTATCTTTCTTAATTAACACAACTCCTGGAAAAGCAAATATGATTATTTTACTAGTTACAACAGTATTAATAATCATATTTGATAGAAAAAAAATTAAGATTGGAACTATAATATGTGCAGTAGGAGTTGGACCTATTATAGATGTATGTATCAATTTAACAGCTAATTTACCAGTAGATTCTTTAAATATAGTTTTAAAGAGTATAATATTAATTTGGGGATGTTTTTTAATTGCAGTAGGTTTTTCTATACTTTCTGCAACTAATGTTGGAGTTGCCCCTAATGATATTGTTCCATTTATTATTCAAGATAAGTTGAAGTTTGAATATAGATGGATTCGTATAGCATTAGATTTTACATATTTTGTTTTAGGAGCTTTACTTGGAGGAGTTTTTGGAGTAGGAACTATAATTGCAGTAGTTACTACAGGACCATTTATTCAATTTTGTTTACCTTATGGTGAAAAATTTGTTCAATTAATTGTAGATTGTAAAAGTTCAGAAGAAGCTGATACTTTAGAAGCATAAAATTTTTGAAAAAAGGTAAAATTATTTGAGGTGATAGATTTAAAACTATCATCTCTTTTTTAAAATAAAAGTGTATATAAAATTAGTATTATGTTATAATCATAACTTATATACAATAAAAAAATTAAAGGGGTTGATTTATATGAAGAAAACCACAATTGCTTTTTTTGATATTGATGGAACAACCTATAGAGAAGGTCTTATAACAGAAGTTTTTAAAAAGATGGTTAAGTTTGAAATAATAGGTGGAGAACGTTGGTACAATGAGGTAAAACCAGAATTTACAAAATGGGACAAAAGACAAGGAGATTATGACCTTTATCTTCAAAAAATGATTGATGTTTATATGGAGGCGATAAAAGGACTAAAAAAAGACCAAATTGAATATATAGCAAAAAGAGTTATAGAACAAAAGGGAGACAGAGTATATACCTTTACAAGAGATAGAATAATGTGGCATAAAAAGCAGGGTCATATAACCATAGCAGTATCAGGTTCTCCTTATGAATTAGTTAAAGAAATGGCAAAAAAATATGGTTTAACAGATTTTAGGGGAGCAGTTTATAAAATAGATGAAAATAATCTATATACAGGAGAAGTTATACCAATGTGGGATAGCAAAAGTAAGAAAAAGGCTATTTTAGAGCTTATAGATATTTATAATGGAGATTTAGAAAAATGCTATGCTTATGGAGATACAGGTGGAGACTATACAATGCTAAAAATGGTTAAAAATCCATATTGCATGAATCCTACAAAAGAACTATTAAATAAGGTGATAGATGATAAAGAATTATCTAAAAGAGTTAATGTAGTTGTTGAAAGAAAGGATGTTGTTTACAATTTAGATATAAATAATCTTCAATTTTTATAAATAATAAATTTATCAAACTTTATAAGATATCCATAGTTTATCAAACGACATAATTTTCTAATGAAATAAAAAAGTAATAAATTTTTAAGATTAATTTAAGGAAAAAAGACTATAATTATCTAAGATAGTAGATAGGGGGCTTTTTTATGGACAACAAAGATACATCAAAATTATTATTAAGCATTATTATGGGAGTTATTTTAACACTTCTTATAAATATTAATTTAACTAATATGTTTTTTCATGATTTTTTTACAATAGTCTTTTTAGCAATGGTTATATATCATATAGTATTAAATAAAGATTGGATAAAAGCAGTTACAAAGAACTTAACTAATAAAAATTTTAAAACAAGATATAAAGTTATTTATTTTCTTGATTTAATATTAGCACTAAGCTTTATGATTTTATTTATAAGTGAAATATTTGTTTATTATAGCAAAAATTTTCTTAATTTAATTTCTTGGAGTAAAATATATAATGCAACCTTAACATTTGTGTTAATTTTAGTTGCAATGCATGTTGGAATTCATCTTGACTATTTTATAGATGGAATTAAAAGCGTTATTAAAGGACTTAAAAATAAATCAGAAAGAAAAGTATTAATAGGATTTACAACAGCAATAATATTTGTTATAGCTGTATATATTCCAATTTCACATTATGCTCAAAAAATCAATATAAACAATAGTGGAAAAGAAAATCAGCAAAATACTGATAATAGAGATTTTAGCAGAATGTTTGGAGATGAATATGAAGATAATAAGGGAGGAAATATAGAGGATTTCTTTGGAGAGGATGATTTAGAGGAGTTCTTTAGACAATTTGAAGACCAAATGGAAGAAAATAATGGTCAAGGAACAGATGCTAATAGAAATGAAGAGAGTCAACATAATAGTAGATTTTAAGTAGATAATTTTAAAAGGCTGTTACATAAAGAAGAATATGCTTTTATGTAATAGCCTTTTATTTTGAAATATAAAAATATTTATGTAGTTAAAAGTTATTAAAATATTATATCTACAACATTAAGTTTTAAATCTTCACACATTTTATGTGCTAAATCCATATAGTTATCAAAAAGTTGTTTAGGGTCATGGCAGTCTGAATTTATAACAACTCTTATATTAGTTTTGCTAAGTTTTTCAAAAAATTTAGGATGAGGATAAGGGTAACGTTTGCCATCTTTAAATTCTGAAATGCCTCTTCTTAATCCATTTGCATTAAATTCTAATAAAAAGTCTCTTTCTAAGGCTGCATTTATTATTATATCACAAGCTTTTTCACAATTTTCATCCCAAGGAAAGTCATTTACAAAAAATATATCAGGGTGAGCTATTATTTTAAAAAATCCAGAATCCATTGCAGAAACTACAGAATTTGCATAATCTATAAATTCTGAAGTATCACTAATTTCATATATATTTTTCATTTCTTTAGCTTTACTCATAAAAAAGTGTTGTCCTAAAATAAGATAATCTAAGTTATACTCATCATAAAGACCTTTATAAAAGTCATTTTCTCTTGGGTCATATTCAATTTCTAAACCTATTTTTATTTGAATTTTTTCTTTATATTTTTCTCTTAAATGTTTTAATAATTCAATATGTTCTTTTAAATCACAATAATCCATTCTAAGACCATATCTATTATCATAAAAAGGTCCATGGTCACTAAAGCCTAAAACCTTTAAATTTTTTTCTATTCCTTCAATAATATAATCTTCTTCTGTTCCACTTGCATGATGGCAACGATATGTATGTGTATGGTAGTTAGTTCTCATAAAATTTTTCTCCTTTTAATTTAAATAATCCCAAAAGCTTTGTGCAGCAATAGATAGGGGAAATTTACTATTAGAAAGCATTATCATAAACCTTGGTGGAATTTTTGGTTTTATAGGAAGTTCCACTAAGGTTTTTTTATCTAATTCATCCTTTATAAATTCTTTTATTGTAGCTCCTACTCCTAAATTTATTTTTGTAAGCTCTACTAAAAGGTCCATATTATTTGTTTCAATAGTAGGTTCTAACTCTATATTGTTATCTTTAAAAAAGCCATCTAAATATATTCTTGAAATATTCATTTTTTCTAAAAATATTTTAGAAGGAAGCTTTTTAAGGTTATCAAGAGTTTTTATATTTTCATAGTTAGGAAGCTCAGGACTTGCAATAAAGATATCTTGTATTGTATCTAGTTTTTTAAGATTAAAATTTTCATGGGAAACAATATTACTTACAATTCCAATATCAATATCTCCCTCTGCAAGAAGGTTTATTGTTTCTTGAGCTGATTTATTTATAATTCTTACATCTATGTTAGGATATTTAGTTATGAAATCTTTAAGCTTAGGAACTAAATAATATTTACAAAGAGTTGTACTTATTCCTATTTTAATAGAGCCTGCTTCTTTATTTTTTATCTTTTCTATAATTTTTTCTCCATCTTCTATATTTAGAAGTGCTTTCTCTACATAGTTAAATACAAGCTTTCCCTCATCTGTAAGCTTTACTCCTCTTGAACTTCTATGAAATAATGTGATTCCTATAGAGTTTTCTAAATTTTTTATAGATTTTGTAACAGCTGGTTGGCTTATAAATAATTTTTCAGCAGCATCTGAAATGTTTCCAAGTTTTGCTACAGTTTAAGAAATTCAAGTAGGAGATGATTCAAAAATGGGAATGACCATGACACAAAAAATATTAGCTGCACATGCAGGGTTAGAAAGTGTAAAAGCTGGACAATTAATTGAAGCAAATCTTGATTTAGTATTAGGAAATGATATAACAACTCCAGTTGCAGTAAATGAATTTGGAAAGTTTGGAGTAGATAAGGTATTTAATAAGTCAAGAATTGCAATAGTTCCAGACCACTTTACTCCAAATAAGGACATAAAGGCAGCAGAACAAGTAAAGTATGTTAGAGAATTTGCAAATGAAAAGGGAATTGAAAACTTTTTCGAAGTAGGAGAAATGGGAATTGAACATTGTCTTTTACCTGAAAAAGGATTAGTAGTAGCAGGAGATGTAGTTATAGGAGCTGACTCACACACTTGTACATATGGAGCTTTAGGAGCTTTCTCAACAGGAATAGGTTCAACTGATATGGCAGCTGGTATGGCAACAGGACAATGTTGGTTTAAGGTTCCATCAGCAATAAAGTTTGTATTAAAGAACAAGCCTGCTAAATGGATAAGCGGTAAGGATATTATATTACATATAATTGGACTTATTGGAGTTGATGGTGCTTTATATAAGTCAATGGAATTTGTAGGAGATGGCTTAAAGTATTTATCAATGGATGATAGATTTACAATGGCTAATATGGCTATAGAAGCTGGTGGAAAAAATGGTATTTTCCCAGTTGATGAAAAGACAGAAGAATACTTAAAAGAACATGCTCAAAGAGAATGGAAGAAGTTTGAAGCTGATGAAGATGCTGAATACGAAAAAGTTATAGAAATTGATTTAAGCACATTAAGACCAACAGTTTCATTCCCTCACCTACCAGACAATACAAGAACAATAGATAATACTGGTGATGTTAAGATAGACCAAGTTGTTATAGGTTCATGTACAAATGGAAGAATATCAGATTTAAGAATTGCAAGAGATATATTAAAAGGTAAAAAGGTTGCAAAAGGAGTTAGATGTATAGTAATTCCAGGAACTCAAAAAATATATCTTCAAGCTCTAGAAGAAGGAATAATAAAGGATTTAATAGAAGCTGGAGCAGTAGTTTCTACACCAACTTGTGGTCCATGCCTAGGAGGACACATGGGAATTTTAGCAGCTGGAGAAAGATGTGTATCAACAACTAACAGAAACTTCGTAGGAAGAATGGGACATGTTGATTCAGAAGTTTATTTAGCAAGCCCAGCAGTTGCAGCAGCATCAGCAATAACAGGAAAAATTACAGACCCAGAATTAGTATAGGAGGAAAGGCAAATGAAGGTAACAGGAAAAGTTTTTAAATATGGAGATAATGTAGATACAGACGTTATAATTCCAGCAAGATACTTAAATACATCAGTTCATAAAGAACTTGCAGCTCACTGTATGGAAGATATAGATAAGGATTTTGTTAAAAATGTTGAAGAAGGAGATTTCATAGTTGCAAATAAAAACTTTGGATGTGGTTCTTCAAGAGAACATGCACCAATTGCAATAAAAGCAGCAGGAGTAAGCTGTGTAATAGCTTCAACATTTGCAAGAATATTCTATAGAAATGCTATAAACATAGGACTTCCTATAATTGAATGTGAAGAAGCTGTAAAGGCTATAGATGCAGGAGATAAGTTAGAAGTAGACTTTTCAACAGGAGTAATAAAGAACTTAACAAAGAATGAAAGTTATCAGGGAGAACCTTTCCCAGAATTTATGCAAAAAATCATAGATAATGACGGATTAATAGGATATATAAGAAATAAAGATAATAAATAATATATAAATTAGGGGGCTTTTAAAATGAAATATAATATAGCAGTTATTCCAGGAGATGGAATAGGACCAGAAGTTGTAGATGCAACAATAAAGGTATTAAATGCAGTTGGAGAAAAATTTGGACATAGATTTGATTATGAATATCTTTTAGCAGGAGGATGTGCAATAGATAAGTTTGGAACACCTCTTCCAGAAGAAACTTTAGAAGCATGTAAAAAATCAGATTCAGTTCTTTTAGGAGCAGTTGGAGGACCAAAGTGGGACGACCCAACAGCAAAAGTAAGACCAGAACAAGCTTTACTTGGATTAAGAGGAGGGCTTGGACTTTACTGTAACTTAAGACCAGCTTTATTATATGCTCCACTTAAGGATGCTTCACCACTTAAAGATAGCATAATTGGAGATGGAATAGACATTCAAGTTGTAAGAGAATTAACTGGAGGAATATACTTTGGTGACAGAGGAACTTGCGATGACAATGGAATTCCAGCAGCTTATGACACAGAAAAGTATAATGAAGAAGAAGTAAGAAGAATAGCAAAAATAGGTTTTGATGCTGCTATGAAGAGAAGAAAGAAAGTTACTTCAGTAGATAAAGCAAACATACTTGAAAGCTCAAGATTATGGAGAAGAATAATAAATGAAGTAGCAAAAGATTATCCAGAAGTTGAAGTAAATCATCTTTACATAGATAATGCATCAATGCAAATGGTAAGAGACCCAAGACAATTTGATGTTATAATAACTTCAAATATGTTTGGAGATATTTTATCAGATGAAGCAAGTATGGTTACAGGTTCAATAGGAATGCTTCCTTCAGCATCACTTGGAGAAAATAGCTTTGGTATGTATGAGCCAATTCATGGAAGTGCTCCTGATATAGCTGGAAAAGGAATAGCAAATCCTTTAGCTACAATACTTTCTGGTGGAATGATGCTTAGATATAGCTTTGGATTAGATGATGAAGCTGATTTAATAGAAAAGGCAGTTGTATCTGTATTAGAAGATGGATATAGAACTGGAGATATAATGAGCGAAGGAATGAAACTAGTAGGAACAGAAGAAATGACAAAGGCTGTTCTTGCAAAAATACAAGCATAATAGCAAAATCTTTAAATTGAGCACAGGAGTTGTTTCCCTATCTTTACTACGTTGCTCCGCCCTGTGGGCTCCAAGTGCGCTACTCCGTAAAATAGGGAAGCAACTCCTGAATGAATTAAATCTTTCAAAAATAAAAGGATAAGCAAAAATCTATAATTTAGGCATAGGAGTTGGTTTCCTATCTTTACTACGCTGCTCCGCCCTGTGGGCTCCAAGTCGCTGCTTCGTAAAATAGGAAATCAACTCCTAAATAAATTAAGTTTTGCAAATTTATTCAAGAAGTTGGAGAATTATTTATTGAAAGGCTCCAAGTGTGCTGCTTCGTAAAATATGGAGAACACTCCTGAATAAATTAAATTTTGCAGAGTTATTTAAGAAAAAAGGCAAAGATTATATGATGGCTACTATTTTTAGAGATGTGGGCTAAAAATAAGTGGCTTTTTTTGTGTATAATAATATTTATTATAGAGCATAATAATATTTTAGTAGAATATTGTATATTGATGTTTTTTATTTTAAGCTTATATAAAGAATTTTGTTTATTAAAATATTAGTTCTCTTATTTTATGAAGGCATGACTTGGAGCTTGTCGACGGAATGACTGAATAATATAAGAGAACTAATATTTTTGAAATAAGTTAAGCTTTATAAAGTTAGGTATTTTTTTAGGTGGTGATTTTTGTGGTGGATTTAGTTTTTCTTGGGACTGGTGGGGGGATGCCTATGCCTAAGAGGTTTTTGTCGTCTATGGTTATTAAGGTTAATGGAAAGATGGTATTAGTGGATTGTGGAGAGGGTACTCAGGTTGCTATGAAAATGTATAATAGTGGCTTTAAAGGGATAGACATTATATGTATAACTCATTGTCATGGAGACCATATTATAGGTCTTTCTGGTTTATTAGCTACTATGGGTAATAGTGGAAGAGAAGAACCTGTTACTATTATTGGACCTGTGGGAATAAAGAAGGTAGTAGAGGGTTTAAATATTGTAAATCCTTATCTTCCTTATGAATTAAATATAATAGAAAATCCTAAAGAGTTTAAGAAAAATGATTTTGTTATAACTACTATAGAGCTTGAACATTCTTCTCCTTGTATTGGATATAAATTTTATTTTAAGAGAAATCCTATGTTTTCAGTAGAGAAAGCTATTTTAAATAATGTTCCTAGAAATCTTTGGGGAAAACTTCAAAAGGAAAAAGATATAATAGAATTTGAAGGAAAAGTATATAAAAAGAAAATGGTTTTAGGTGAAGAGAGAAAGGGAATAACTTTATCTTATATAACAGATACAAGACCTATTGAAGAAATAATACAATTTGTAGAAAATAGTGATTTATTTGTGTGTGAGGGAACTTATGGAAAAGATGAAGATATGGAAAAGGCAATTAAAAATAAACATATGACTTTTAGAGAAGCTGCTATTTTAGCTAAAAAATCAAATGTTAAAGAACTTCTTTTAACACATTTTAGTACAGCTATGGAAAATCCAGAAGATTATTTTAACAATGCTTTTGAAGAATTTAAAAATACTATTATAGGTAAAGATGGACTTAAAAAAGAGCTTAAGTTTGATGACTAAAAATTTATGTGTATATAGAAAAACTAAATTTTTTTGAAGTATAATATTAAAGGGAGATGGTACAAATGATAAAAGAAAAAAATAAATATTTATTTACTTCAAAGGATTTATATAAACTTATAATACCACTTGTCTTAGAGCAACTTTTAGAGGTTATTGTTGGTATGTCTGATTCAATAATGATAGCAAGTGTTGGAGAAGCTGCTGTTTCTGGTGTATCTTTAATGGATAATATTTATATATTGTTAATTAATATATTTGCAGCACTAGCCACTGGAGGTGCTGTTGTTATAGGTCAATATATGGGGAGAAAGGATATTAAAAAAGCAAGAGAGTCTGCAACTCAGCTTATATGGCTTATGTTTTTTTCAGCTATTGGAATCATGGCACTTGTGTATATTGGAAAAGAATTTATTTTAACCGTAGTTTTTGGAGATATTACAAAAGAAGTTTATAACCATGCAAATACATATTTAATGATATGTTCAGCGTCTATCCCATTTTTAGCAGTATACAATGGAGGAGCAGCTATATTTAGAGCACAGATGAATTCAAAAATACCAATGCTTATATCTTGTTTAATGAATGTTATAAATGTATTTGGAAATGCAATCTTGATTTTTGGTTTTAAATTTGGAACTGCAGGAGTGGCAATTCCAACATTAGTATCTAGAATGATAGCAGCTTTTGTTATAGTATATTTAGTAACAAAGAAGAGTTTACAAATACATATTGCTAAAACTCTTAAATTTAAATTCAATAAACATTTAATAAAAAAGATATTACATATTGGTATTCCTAGTGGTCTTGAAAACAGTATGTTTCAGCTTGGGAAAATCTTGGTCTTAAGTTTGGTTGCTTCTTTTGGAACTTCAGCAATTGCAGCAAATGCAGTATCAAGTAATCTTTGCAATTTTGAAATCTTACCTGGAATAGCTATTGGATTTGCTATGGTAACAGTTGTTTCAAGGTGCATTGGGGCAGAAGAAATTGAACAAGCAAGATTTTTTACAAAAAAACTTATGAAAATATGTTATATAGCATTATGGGGTACAAACATAATAATATTTGTATTACTTCCTTTTATACTTAAAATTTACAATTTAACTCCAGAAACATCAGAAACAGCTAAAAATATTATACTTTATCATGGAGTATGCTCTATGCTTATCTGGCCTTTAGCTTTTACAATTTCAAATACATTTAGAGCAGCAGGAGATGCACAATTTCCAATGATAGTAGGAATAGTATCAATGTGGACATGCAGAATTGCTTTAAGTTATGTAATAGGAAAAAATTTAGGACTTGGTGTATTTGGAGTATGGGTTGCTATGACAATAGATTGGGTAGTAAGAACCATATTTTATGTTTACAGATACCTTAGTGGAAAATGGATAAAAAAAGCTATATAGTACAAATGTTTTGTAATTGGGCTTGGTTCAAAAATCTTAGATTCCTTATGTTATTCGGTTGCTCCGGTCGACAAGCTTCAAGTCGCACCTTCATAAAATAAGGAATCTAAGATTTTACTAAACAAAAGTAACATTTAAGGTTTGCTAAATAATTTATAAAACCTTATAAAATCAAACTTTATGATATATTTTTTTAAGCAAGTTCTATTTAGTAAGTATAATGAAAATTTTAATATGCTTTGTTTAAAGAAGTTTTGCGTCTTTTATGTGTTCAATATATATTTTTCTTATTTCTTTATATTCTCCAAGACTTTTTAAAGAGTATTCAACTTTAAAGTCGTTATCTTCTAAAATTGATTTCCAAGAATCTTTATTATCACCAATTATGTCTTTTAATACATGATTTCCAGAAACAATCATTAATGGCATCAAAGTTATTTTTTTTGGATTAAAATCTTTAAGTTCTAAAATAATATTAGAAAGATTAGAGTAGCCTTTAATAGTTGCAACAAAGATATTTTTAAATCCTTTTTCTTTAAACATATAATTGAGTCTTTCATAAATAGAATTAACACAATTATTAGAACCATGTCCAATACAAATTAAAGATTCATCTTCTTTTAAATAAGAAAATTTTTTTATTATTATGTCTATTAATTTATTATAATCTTTAGTAGAAGTTAATAGTGGGTCTCCTATTTTTATGCTTTCAAAGTTATCTTTATAGTTTAAAATAGTTTCAATCATAATATTATTCTCTATTCCATTAACTATATGGGTTGGTTGAATAATAAGTTCTTTAATATTATCATTTATAATCTTTTCTAAGGCTTCATTTATAGTATTAATTTTCAAGTTATCATTTTTAAGCTTTTTTATTATTATCTTACTTGTAAATGCTTTATATATAGAATAATTAGGATAAGCTTTTTTAATTTCTTCTTCTATGGAATTTATAGTTTTTTCACGAGTTTCTTTATGTATGGTACCAAAGCTTACAACTAAAATAGCTTTTTTATTTATATTCATTTTATATCTCCTATATTTTTATATTATTTTGTAGTAACTTTAAGATAAAATTTAGTCATTAAAGAGAAAAATAATATACTCAATCTCATTTTTTATAATAATTATAATAGAAAAAGTTTTTATATAGCAATGAAAAAATGTGTGGAAAGTAGTATACATTTATGTATAATTATTACAAAAACTATTGACAAAATTTCTTTAATAGTGTTATATATAAAATGATTTTTGAGAGAATTTTTGACAAACAAGGAATGAAAAAATTATGAAGAATAAAAAAATAAATTTCATAAAAGTAGGACTAATTTTTGCTTTTGCTTCTTTATCAGCAACAGTTATTAGGGCTGATGTAATAACAACAACTATTCCATATGTAGATGATGATGGAGTAAAATCTGTAAATATAGAGGACCTTACAAGGGCGTTGAAAGGAAAGGTTATAGAAAATGAATCATCTATAGATATATTTTTAAATGATTCTATTTTATCAATATATCCAGAAAGTGGGAGTGCTTTTTTAGATGGAGATTTAATTCCTCTAAAAACAAAGAAAATTAAAGATGAGGCGACAGGAGAAGAATTTGAATTTCCTATGTGTCAAAGAATAACAGAAAATGATGGCGGACATTTGATACCAGTATCAGTAATTTCAAAATATTTTGGAGTTGAAGGAGAAAACGAAGGATATATTATTAAAACAGAAATAAAAAATACAAATAATGATACAACAACAGATAATAACAATAATGGCAACAATAGCAGTAATAATGAAAATACAGGAAGCAATACTTTTAGCACAGGAACTGCTAATAACAATGAAAGTTCAAATACAGAAAATGAAGATGATAGTGAAAATGAAGATTATGAAGATAATAATGAAAATAACAATGACAATGAGTTTAATGAAGATATAGATGATGATAGCAATGAGAATAATGAAATAGAACAATAATTTTTATAAAAAACTAAAATATTGATATAATTAAAGGTATTTGGAGGGAAAATATTCTCATGAAAAAAAAGATATTGGCTATAGGAGTTTTAGGAATATATTCATGTATGTTTTTAGGATGTAATGTTGATTTAACTAAATTACCTACTATTCCATTTGAAAAGTTTGTATTAGAAGGAGAAACTGAAGAAGAGGATATAGAGTTAGAAGAAGTAAGTAATTGTATAAACTTAGAAGAATTAAGTAAGTTAACTCAAAATGTAAGTGACTTATTTAATTTAATATATGGTAAAGAGTATTATTATGAAAATTATTATGATTTAGAAAGGTATTTTGAAAATACAAAAGATTTTTTTACAGATGAATATTATAAAAATCTTTTAGAAAATAAAAATAATGACCTAAAAAAAATAGCAGATAGCATTTATTCTAAAGAAAATCAGTTTTATAAACAGGCTGAAATAATAGAATTTGAAGAAGATTTAGAGGTAAGATATGTAGTTGTTGAAATTGCATATTTAAATGGCTCAAAAAGCTTTATTGTTGATAAAATAAAGCTAAATATAGATGATGAATGTAAAATATCAAATTCTGAAATAATATCACAAGGAGAGATTGTTGATAATACTACAAAAGCTTTGACTTCTGATGATTCTATTCTTAGTAATAATGAAGTTGATAATTTTAGAAAGGTGTTTTCAACTTTTTTAGGAAATATGTATAATGAAGAGTTATATGAAAATATTGAAGATGAAGAAAGTCAGCTAGAATTAACTTCTTTAATAGAAAATTTAAATTTTGAGAATAAAGATAGTGAAGTATTAAAGAATTTGTTTTTAGCAGGAAGAGGAACATTTAAAAATTATTATATAACTAAAGTTTATTTAGAGGATAAAGACGCTTTAGCAAAAAGCATATTTACTGTTTCTTTTGTAAATGGAAGCAATGTGAAAGAATTTAAAGTATATTTTTCAAGAATAAATCAGAGTATTACTTCAATTTCTATGTAATAACTAAAGAAGTGAGAAAGGAAAGTCTTAAAACATGAGTAAAGAAAGAAAACTAAAGCATGATAAAAAACATAAAAAAAGACATATTGTTAGAAATTTATTTATTATAATATTTATTATAATAATTATCTCTATAGTTGTAGCATTTTTCTTAGGGTTTAAATTTTATAAAAAGAATAAAAATGAAATAAGTGATTGTATAAAAGAAGGCTATAAAAAGGTAGAGTCAATAGATGAAAATACTTTTAATGGAAGACATAGTACAAAAATTTATGATAAAGATGGAAACTTGTTTAAGGAATTTAAAACCAATAATGCTATATATAAATCTTATGATGAAATAAATCCATTAGTTTTTAAAGCAAGTATTGCCATAGAAGATGAAAGATTTTATGAGCATAAAGGGATAGATTATAAAGGGATGTTAAGAGCTGGAGTAAAATATTTAACTAGCAAAGGAAAAGAAGTTCAAGGAGGCTCTACTATAACTCAACAGTTATGTAAATACACTTTTTTAACTCTAGATAAAAATATGTGGAGAAAGCTAGAGGAAATGGTTATAGCACAAGAAATAGAAAAGATTTATACAAAGGATCAAATATTAGAGTTTTATGTAAATAACAATTATTTTGGATATGGTTGTTATGGAATTGAAAGTGCAGCAGATTATTTCTTTCAAAAAAATACAAATGAGTTAACCCTTTCAGAAATAGCATTTTTAGTTGGTGTTCCTAATAATCCAACTGTATATGACCCAATTAATAAGATGGAAAATACATTGGAAAGAAGAAATCTTATATTAAATAAAATGTTTGAATTAGGCTTTATAAGTCAAGAAGAGCTTAATGAAGCATTAAATCAAGAAATAACATTAAATACAAAAGAAGTTTATTTTGATAATACAGTAACAGATTATGCTTTGGACTTAGCAATAAATGAGTCAACAAAAATTTTAATGAAAATGAAAGGCTTTCAGTTTAAATATATATTTTCTACTGAAGAGGAAAGAGTAAATTATTTTGAAAAATATAATGAATTATATAATACTTGTAGAGATGAATTATTAACTGGGGGATATGAAATAAATACTTCTATAAATCCAGAACTTCAAAATCAATTACAATGGTATATTGATAATGAACTACAAGAAGAAACAGAGATTGATGAAGAAAAAGGTATTTATAAAAGACAGGCAGCAGCTACAGTAATAGATAATAGTAATGGAACAGTAGTTGCAATAATAGGGGGAAGAACACAAGAAGGAAACACCTATAATAGAGCTTTGTTATCTGCAAGACAACCAGGTTCAGCAATAAAGCCTTTAATTGCTTATACACCTGCATTTGAAAATGGTCATTACCCTGAAGAGATGTATATGGATGAAGAAATAGAAAATGGACCTAGTAACTGGTTTGATGGGTATTATGGAAATATTTCTTTAAGATATGCTTTAGAAACCTCAGTAAATACAATTCCTTATAGATTAATGGAAAGCTTAGGTGTTGATAAATGCAAAAAATATTTAACCAATATGGAATTTAAATATCTTACTCCAGATGATAATTCACCAATACTTGCTGTTGGAGGATGGTCAAAAGGAACTACTACAGTGGAAATGGCAGCAGGATTCTCTACATTAGCTCGTAATGGAATGTTTATAGAACCTACTAATGTCTTGAAGATAACTAAAGTAGGAGTAGATAAAGAAATTTATGACAATACATTTTCACAGAAGAAAGTTTATGATGCAGGAGCATGTTACTTAACCACAGATTGTTTAAAGGGAGTTCTTACTAAAGAATATGCAACTGCTTATGGAAGTGGAATTGATAATTTTGTAAATCAAGCTGGAAAAACTGGTTCAACAGATGATTATAAAGATTTATGGATGACTGGATATACTCCTTATTATACTACTGTAGTATGGAATGGAACAGATACTCCAGAGCCTTTATATACAAATATGTCAGCTTCAAAGAATATATGGAAGAATATGATGACTTATTTACATCAAGGATTAGAAGATAAGGAATTTCAAAAACCAGAATCAATATATGAAGAAAATGGACAATTAAAAAATAATATAGATAATGGTGAAAATAAGGTTCTTTTAGCAAGAAGGGGAAAAGAACAAGAAAGAAAAAATGCAGAAGTTAATGAACAATCAGAAAGAATAAAAGAAAATGCATATAGAATAGAATATGGCTTATCTGATAAAGAAGAAGAAGCAAGAGAGAAAAAAGCAAGGCTTGCTTTAGAGGAGTTATCTTCATATAATCTTACTAAGTCAACACAAGAAAATGAATTAAGGTCTTTATTAGAAAAATGCAGTGAAAAGATAGAAGACGTTAAGAGACCATCAGTTTATAATGAATATTATTCACAATATAAAAATTTAAATTACTATTTTAATAAAAAGCTAGATAGCATAATAGCAGAAGAAAAACGTAAGGAAGAAGAAAAAAATAAAATAAATAAACCATCAACTAGTACAGCAACAAGTACAACAAATAAAAATAATAATAGTACTAGTAATAACAAAAATAATTCTAGTAATAAAGCAACAAGTACAGCTAATACCAAAAATAATAAAGTAAATTAACATAATAATATGAAAGAGGAAGAGTGATGTTAGAGAAAATAAAGAAAAACAGAAAAATAATACTTGTTATAATAATTATATTTGTTGTAGTGTTAGGGTGTATTGTACCTTCTATATTAAACAGAAAAAAAGTAGCAACTAACATTGAAACAAGTACAGAAGAAGAAAATAAAATTAAAAATCTTGCCTCAAAAGCAGGATATAAAATTTTAAACCAAGAAGAAAAAGACTTTATGCTTGTAATTTCAGAAGAATCTTTAGATGAAGAGGAATTTAAGAATTTCATAAAGGAAGTACATTCTTATGGAAAGCAATATGGAGAAGAACTTATTTCATTTCAAGTTTTTTCTAGTGAACAATATGCCCAAAAGCTTCAAAGCTTTTATACAGAAGGATTATTAAAAGATGTAAAAATAGATTTTAAAGAAAATAAGGCAACTATAGGAACATTTGAAAGAGTTCCAGCTATAGAAAAATCAGAATTTATTAATGAGTATACTGAAGGAAAAATAAGTTCTAAAGAAGGTAATATAGTTATAACTATGGATATGAATTTTGAAGGAGAAAATCCAGTAAATGTTGTAGCAAATGCTAAAGCTTTTTGTGAACTTTTCAAAAGTGCTAATTCATCAAAGGATATAAAAAGCATAGAGCTTCATTTAAATGAAAATAGTGATACAAATCAATATAGATTTAATAATTTATTTGGAGAAATTTTAGAGAAAATTGAAGTGATAAATTATTAGAAAAGTAAAATTTTATTTGAAGTATTTTTTATTATAGAAAATCACGTTATATTTTGATATAACGTGATTTTTTTAGGTAAAAAAATTAAAAAAAATATGTAAAGAAAATTAATAAAATAAAAAGAAAGCATGATATAGTAAATATGTAATTAAAAAAAGTTATCAATTGAATAAATATTTCAATAAAGGAGAGAAAATAATGAAAATAGTATATTGGTCAGGGACAGGAAATACAGAAAAAATGGCAGAATTAATTGCAAAGGGAATAGAAGAAGGGGGAAAGAGAGCTGAAGTTATAAATGTTTCAAATGCTTCAAATGATATTTTTGATAATGAAGAAGTAATAGTTTTAGGATGTCCTGCTATGGGGTCAGAAGTGTTAGAAGAATGTGAATTTGAACCATTTATAGAAGAAACAGCCGAAAAGTACTCAGGAAAGAAAGTAGCATTATTTGGTTCTTATGGATGGGGAACTGGAGAATGGATGGAAAATTGGGAAGAAAGGATGAATGGATATGGAGCAGTTATAACTTTAGATTGTTTAACAATAAATGAAGCTCCAGAAGATAATGATGAAAGATGTTTAGAATTTGGTAAAAAGATAGCAGCACTTTAATTAAGAGAGGATAAGTATTATGTATTTAGCTTTTTATGAAAAATTAAATTCGCTTCCAGAGCAAGAATATATTGAAAATTTTATAGTTTATAATACTTCAACTGTAATTGCTAAGGCTAAACCAGCTTCAATATTAAATTTTAGTGAAGATAGTAAAAGTTTATATAGTAGCTGGAAGATATATGGAAGAAACTTTGTTAAAGAGATTGATTTAGAATATGTTGAACTAAGAGAGGCAGATTCTTCTATAATAGTTTTAGTATATAGTGAGAATATAATGAAAGAATATATTACTAATGAAAAAAATAGAGAATTTTTAATGAGGATAGGATATCCTAAAGAGATTTCTGTTAAAAGTTATATAGAAACATTAAAAGCTAGATATATGTTACATCATTGTCCACATGAACTTGGAGTATTTTTAGGAATACCAATTGAAGATGTTAAAGACTTTATGGAATGCACAAATAAAAAATGTTTATTATGTGGCTATTGGAAAGTGTATAACAATTATTATGCAGCTGAAAAAACCTTCAAACAATATGATATTATAAAAGAACATACAATCAATAGTTTCATAAGAAGTAATAATGCCATTGAGTTGGTAGAAAGTATAAAAAAAGAATTTTCTCCTAAGCTGTGCATTCTATAACTTTAAATAAATTTAAGAATAAACAGAGTGAAAAAGTAAAGAGTGAAGCCTTTACTTTTTATTCTGTTTTTTTTAAGGAGGATTTTATGAAAAAAAAATTAATAACAACAATAATATTAGGAATATGTATGTCATCAATAATTATATCATGTGGTGATAGCAAAAAAGATGATAATAAAAAAGAAACAAAAACAGTAGCAACAAGTAGTGTATCAGCTGAAAAAAGTACAAAAACAGCAGAAACTTCCACAATAAAAGAAACAGAAACTGCTAAAAATGAAGAGGATTCTTCAAAAGAAAATAAAATAAATGAAGAAAATAAAACTTCAGTAGAAAGTAATCCTAATCAACAAACAGCTTCTAATAATGAAGTTTCAACAGAAAACAATACAGTGAATAATAACACAGCAAATAACAATACAGAAGAAAATAAAAATAATGGTAGCAGTTCTCAAGTAGGAAACAACACTCCTTCTGTATCAGAAGAAAAAAATTCAGAGCAAACTGAAGTTCAAAAAAGTATTTATAAAGATGGAACTTATACTGGTTATGGTGAAGGTATGAATGGAAAAGTAAAAGTAAATGTTACTATTTCAGGAGACAAAATAATAAGCATTTCACTAGGAGAAAATAGTGAAGATGAGGAATATCTAGGAGAAGCAAAGGGTGTTATAGATAGAATAATAGCATCTCAAAGTACTAGTGTAGATGTTGTAAGTGGAGCAACATATAGCTCAAATGGAATAATTGGAGGAGTAAATGAAGCATTATCAAAAGCTAAGAATTAGAAATTTTATAAAGCTAATTATATTTCCTATGATTTTTATATTTTCTTTTTTTCTTGTAGGATGTTCAAATGAAAAATCAGGTTTAGATAAAGATACAGAATATGAAAAAACTGAGGAAATTTTAGGAACTGTTATTATTGGTAAAGTTTATGGAGAAAAGAGTAAAGAGGCATTAGAAGAAGCATTTAAAAGGGCTAAGAATATTGAAAATATTATGTCTGCAAAGCTTAGTGATAGTGAAGTTACTAAGGTAAATGAAAATGCATATGAAAAAGAAATAAAAATTTCAGAGGATTTATATTTTGTTATAGAAAAGGCTTTATATTATTCAAATTTAACAGAAGGAGCTTTTGATCCAACTATAGGTAAGCTTATAGATTTATGGGGAATAGGAACAGAAAATGAAAGGATTCCTGAAAAAGAAGAAATAGATTTATTAAAGGGAAAAAAGAATTATAAGAATGTAGTTATTAATAAAGAAAATAGTACAATAAGGTTTTTAGATAAAGATATAAAATTAGATTTAGGTGCCATTGCAAAGGGATATGCAGCTGATGAAATGAAAAGAATAATATGTGAAAAATATAAAATAAAAAAAGGAATATTAAATTTAGGTGGTAATGTAATGGCTATTGGCTCTAAAAATGAAAATGAAAAATGGAAGGTAGGCATTACAAATCCATTAAATATAGAAGATGTTTTAGCAGTTGTAAAGGTAGAAGAAAAAACAGTAGTAACCTCTGGAAATTATGAAAGATATTTTATTAAAGATAATGTAAGGTATCATCATATATTAAATCCTGATACAGGATATCCAGCAGAAGAAGGAGTTATAAGTACCACAATTATAACAAAAAACTCCATAGATGCAGATGCTTTATCTACTGCAACTTATATATTAGGAAAAGATAAGGGGTTAAGTCTTATAGAAAGCCTTAAAGAAGTTGAAGCAATATTTGTTGATAATGAAGGAAACATAACAAAAACTTCAGGCATAAATGATGATATTTTTGAAATTATAAATAATTAAAAAACTTAGTAAAGTTTGAGGTGGAAGATGAAAAACAAAAAAAATTTCATAGCAGTACTAATTTTAGCTTTAATAGTAATTTTATCATTATTTTCATTAAAAATAATTAATAAAGGAACTAATAAAACAGGTATACTTAAGGTCATTAAAAATAATGAGGTTATAAAAACTATAGATTTAAGTAAAGTTAAAGAAAGCTATGAATTTGAAGTAAAGGGAGAAAATGATGAAAGTAATACTATAAAAGTTGAGCAAGATGGAGTATCTATAATTCATGCAAGTTGTAGCGACAAAATATGTATACATACAGGGAAAATAAAAGACTCATCTCTTCCAATAGTATGTCTTCCTAATAAACTTATTATAAAATTTGAAAGTACTAAAGAAAGTGAAGATGATATTGATGGAAAGACTTTTTAAAGAAGAGAAAATAAGTAAAACAAAAAAGATGGTAATACTATCTCTTTTAACAACAATAGCTTTAACTATTTTTATGATAGAATCATACCTTCCACCTCTTGCTCCTATACCTGGGATAAAGCTTGGATTATCAAACATAGTAACTTTGTTGGTTATTCTTTTATGGGGATTTAAAGAAGGAGTTTTATTATCTTTTATGAGAATAACTCTTGGCAGTATATTTGCAGGGCAGATGATGTCTTTTATTTATAGTTTATCTGGAGGAATTTTATGCCTTTTAGCAATGTGTACTTTTAAAAAATTATTTTTTAAAGAGGATATGATATGTCTTATAAGTGTAATAGGAGCTATTTTTCATAACATAGGACAAATATTAGCAGCTTGTGTGTTTTTACATAATTCAGCTTTATTAATGTATTTTCCAGTATTATTAATAAGTGGAATAGTTACTGGAACTTTTACAGGTATAGCTGTGCAATATTTAGTGAGAAAAAATAAGATTATAAAAAAATTATTTAAATATTAAGTTTATAAAAATTTTATAAAAAATTTCTAAATAATTGACTATTAGCTTTAAATATTATTGATAAAAATAAAAAAAGAAGTAAAATTATCATATGATAATCATTATTAAAAATAAAGGGGGACTTAAAGTGAAGAAAAGTCATAATAAACTTAAGAAAATCGTTTCAATAACAGCAGCATCAATGGTTTTAGCAAGTATGTTAACTACTGGTGTTTCTGCAGAAGAGGTAAAGATTGAAGATATTAAATCAAGCTCTTATGATTCTGTAACAGGAGTAACTACATTAATTGTAAATGTAGCTGGAACAACAAAAACTTATTTAGTTGCAGAAAAAGATAAAGATTTAAGCGATAAGACACAAGTGCAATCAACTAATGTTACAAGTGATGGTTCTATTGTAAAGTATGATATTACTCCAGATGTAAATATTTCAAAGATTTATGGAAAAACAACTATGAACTATGGAGATTTTTATTATGCAGAAGTGGAAGATGGTGCAAAGACCTATGAAAATTCAACATTTGCTTTTAGTGAAGCAATAGAAAATGATGTTGAAGAAAAGTCACAAGAAGGAAAGTATGATGCTTTAACTTCAGCAACTATAGTAAAATCAAGCACAAATAAAACTCCAAATTATTTAAAGCTTATTGGTAAAAATGTTCTTTCAACTGTAAGATTAACACAAGAAGGATATGATAGTTTTTATCCAGGAAGCAATCCAGATAAGCCAAATACATTCCCTGAAAATGCAACATTTACACCAGTAGCTACAGATAAAGAAGAAGGAATAACTATTTCAGCTGTTAAAAATGTACAAGTATCTATAGATTATGATACATTAATTAATGCTTTAGCTTTAAAAGAAATAGGAAAGGAAACAGAATTATCTTCAAATTTCTTATCAAAGCTTCAAGAGGTAAGTGATTTAACAACAGATAGCTCACAAGTTGGATATGCAAAACCATTATATAAGGATGGAACTTATGGTAAGCGTGAAATAGTAAATAAAGATGCATTAAACTCAACTGTAAAAAATGCATACACAAAAACAACTTATCAATATGGTAGTAAAGGACATGGGGAATATATAGCACAATTCTATATTGATGGAAATGGCATGGATGCTGATGCTTTCACAACTTATATGCAAAGTATTACAGGTGCAACAATAAAAAATAATACAACTAACGAAAAAGATGGATTATTTTTTATTCATAATATATGGGGAGTATCAGGACATGGTTTATATGTAGAGGTTTCTGTTTCAAAAACTGAAGGAAAAGTTCACTATGATGGAAAGTTTAAAGATTTATCAGTAGGAGCAAATTCTGATGATTATACAATTACATTAATGGCTGATGGATATGAAGACCTTGTTGTAAGCGATATTAACTTTGACAAGTATTTAGATGGAGTAACTCTTAAAAAAGATACTTTTAAAGTTTCAGAAAAGAAGGCAGAACTTGAAGTTAATACAGATGATGTTGAAAGTGCCTTTGGAGAAAATTTAAGTAAAGAAGCTTCATATACATTAACAAAGAAAAATGGAAAAAGCACAGACTGTTCTTCATTCTTAGGAGAAAGTAATGGAAAAATTGCTACAATAGAAGACCTTAAAGCTTTAGTAGAAGCAAATGGTGAAGGAGAATATTCTCTAAATGTAAAAACAAAAGACTATGCTGAAGTTTCTTTAAGTTTAATAATAGAAAATGATGTTACAGAAGATAACAACAATAATAATGGTAATGAAGAAAATAATGGTGGTACCGAAGAGAATAATAAAGAAAACAATGGTGCTACTGAAGAAAATAATAAAGAAAATAATAATGGAACAAATAACGAAAATTCTTCAAATACAACAACTAATAATGGAAATTCTTCAAACATAACAAATAGTGGAAGTACTACAAAAACTTCAGATGTAAATCAAATAGCTATTCTTTCAATTTTATCTTTAGCTTCAGCAATGGTAATTGGCTTTAGAAAGAAGATAGGAAGTTTATTAAAATAAATAATGACTAACTAGGAGGACATAATTTAATGACACTTTTAATTTCCCTTATAATTACTTTTTTACTAATAGGAATTGGACATAATTTTATTAAAAAAAATGCTAATCTTTGCTATATAATAGCAGGAGCAATATCAATACTACTAATTATAGCTGAATATACAAGTATAAGTTCTAATTTTCCATTATGGCTTAATAGAAGTGTATTATCTATATTTACAAGAAGTGCATTTTCAACAGCTTTATTTATAGTTGTAATGTATACAGGTGCTTTAAAAAATGGAAGTAAATTAATAAAAATGTTAATGCCAATAAGAGCAGAACTATCAATTATAGCAAGTATTCTTACCTTAGGACATAATACAATTTATGGAAAAACATACTTTGTAAAACTATTTACAAACCCAGGAAGTATTAGGGGGAATGTTTTATTAGCTGCAATAGTAAGCTTAGTATCTATTTTAATTATGCTTCCATTAATGATTACATCTTTTCCAAAGGTAAGAAAAAAAATTCAACCAAGAAAGTGGAAAAAGCTTCAAAGGACAGCTTATTTATTTTATGGGCTTATTTATGTTCATGTAATGCTACTTATGATGCCATCTGCTTTTAATGGAAATGTAATGTATATTTTAAATGTGATTTTATATAGTTTAATATTTTTAAGCTATGCTGTTATTCGCATAAGAAAGGCATTTACTAAAAAGAAGTTATCAAAAGTTTATTTAAATTCCATTATAGTAGTAGGAGTTATAATGTTTTTATCAATCTGTGGTTCAATTTTTTATTTTAATAATAAGGAAATAGAGCCTAATGAAAATATATCAAATAATACATTAGAAGATGGAACTTTTATAGGAAATGCAGAAGGATTTAGGGGAAATATTGAAGTGGAAGTCTTAGTTAAGGATGAAAAAATAACAGAAATTAATATTATAAATTCTTCAGATGATAAGGCTTTTTTAAACAAAGCTTCTGAAGGAATAATTCAAAAAATTATTGATGAACAAAATACAGATATTGATGTTATAAGTGGAGCAACTTATAGTTCAAATGGTATTATTAATGCAGTAAAAGATGCTTTAGAGTAATATTTATTATTAAGTATTAGTAAGAAGAAAAGAAAATATTTATAGTATTTGTTTAATATAAGTTATTATTGACTGAAAGAGGTTTGTTTATAAAAGACAAACCTCTTTTTGAATAACAAAGTTTTAAATTAATATAAAATGGTAAAAATGAGAAATTTTTATTTAAATTTTGGTAGATATTTGATATTATAAAATTAGTACAAATGTAAGGAGATGAATTGATGGAAAGTTATGTTGTTGTAGTAGCAATTCTTTATGCTTTCATAATGAATTTTTTAAAACAAAAATTTAGTAAAGAGCCTACATATGATGGTGAAGATATAAGAGAGTTAAGCCCTGAAGAATATATTATTTTAAAAAATAATTCAAAGGAAAAGGATTCTCAAATAATAAAATATTATGGATATAAGCTATATGTTTATCAATATTTACATTCTTTAGAAGGAACACTTGGAACATTTTTAGCAAATAAAGAAGCAGATTTTTATAAATTAGATAAGATAGAAAAGATGATTTATAGTTATTTTGTAGGAAGCCCAAAAAGGATAAGATTTGCAGCTGGAGATGTTAACATAAGATATGAGGTTAATAAGAAGATATTAAATATAAAAAGAAAAATGTTAGATGAAGGGTTAATAATAGGTAAATTTAATCCATTATTAGGATACTTTTTAAGATTAGTTCTTTTAACAATATTAGAGGCTTTAGTTATTTTTATATATCTTATACCTTTTGAAATGAATGGTGGTGTAATTACTCCTTTTTATGCTTTTTTAATTTATCCAAAACTGGAATTAAGAATATTGATAATTCATATAGTACTATCAATAGTAGCAATAGTAATGTATATGCCTAATTATGTAACATCAAAGGGTCTTTATTATATGGCAGAATTTGAAAAAGAAAGATCAGATACAATAATAAGAGATGAAAAATTTATTTTTCAAGAGCCTGAAAAAAATCTAAAGAGATATTTAGTAAGTAGAATGGATTTTCTTAGAATATTAGGAAATTGGTGATTTTTATATAAAGAGGTCTGCATTTTAGGACAGACCTCTTTTATATTATAGAGAAATTATAAACCAAAAACTTCTCTTTTTCTTGTGACAAATATTATCATAAGCACTGGTAGTATTAGCAATAAAATATCCATATATTCCAATAGATTTTTTCATAAGAATAAAAATTACTGATAGTGCAATAAGTATTGCTAAAATAATACTTATAATTGTTTGTCCAGTAGAAGGAATAAGAGCTGTGTCAAGTCCTAAAGTTTTATAGCTCTCAACAATCTTATCTCTTCCAGTAAGCATTGTAATAGAGCTGAATAATGTAATTACAAACCCTATTAATGTAAGTATGCATATTGTCATTATTCCCCCACCCAATTTTTGATTGTTAATTTCCATAAATATAACCTCCATAAAATTAATTCTTTTATATTGTACCATATTATTCCTAGAAAGTATATTTTATTTTTATAGTATCATAAATTGTATTATTTGCTGAGTTGTTATTAGTTTGCCAAATTGATAATAAAACTTAATAAAAAAATCTCCTTTTTTAATTTTTATATTATAAGAAAATTGTAAGAATTAATATATAAAGTAAATATTAAACTAGTAAAATCTTTTGATAGCTTTTTCATTTCTTACTTGATATCCATCTAATCCTAAGTAAGTTTTACAATCTCTAAAAAATGGCTCGATTGCCCAACGGTCAATATATTGAGTTAAAATATCTAAAGGAGTTAATGTTTCATCTAAGGAAACAAAGGCTTTTAATGCTTTATCTTCTTGAAAAGAATCTTTAGGGTAACTTAAAACAATAGAAACATTTTTTCTATCTTTTAAATTACCAACATAATTATA
>CACZYK010000009.1 GCA_902785295.1 uncultured Clostridium sp. | reverse complement strand
TCTTTACGAATATGGGAGGCTGTCAACAATTTTCTAAATTATAAAAGTCAACACCAATTTATAACTTTTTATAATTTATTTGTAACTGTTAGTTACCTCCAAAACTTTTATTCTATGAATTCTTCATATGATACCATTTCATTTATATTTAATTCTGCTAAATCATAATACATAAAATAAAAATTAACCCATTAAAGCAATACAATATATTATGCTTTTATGGGTTAGTTTTATCATCATAAATAATAAATTTCTATACTTCAAAGCTTTTGCTATTATTTTACATTCAAAATGTATTTTTTCAAGTATATATAAATGTCTTTATTGTTGATATTTCTATAAATATGGTTTAATCATTAGTTTTGTCTGCTCCCCAACTTTTTCACTTACCAACTCAAACAGGTTTTCCTTTGTGGCAAACAGATTCTTTGGATTCCTTCCAATAATTAAATATTGATTCTTATCATCTAATGCAATATATTTTCTTATATTATCATCCAAAAGAATATCTGCATTATCTATGACGATAAGCTTACCTTCTGCTGTTTTTATAATATTATTTATATCTTTATGATAATCCAAATAATTTAAGCAGATAATATCAGGATTAATAGCTATGCACTCTTTTATAAATAAGAATGATGCTGTTTTTCCTATTCCAGAATCTCCTGTCAATATCGTGATATTGTTTGTAAATTTAAAATCTACAATAAATGAAGTGTGAACAGTAGAAAAATGATCCATAACATTCGGCTTACTCTTCATGGCTCCACCACTCCTTTAACTCTTCATAGTCACTAATTACCTTTGTACCAGATGCAGTTTGCACATTTACAGCCTTCATATCAAAAGGAATTAACGCATAATCACTATATACCTTTCCAGATTCTAAACCATATAATATCTCTAAAGCATTATTTCCACATTCTTTTAAACAGAACACTTTATCTGGGTTATAAAGCACATTCAATACTGTCTTGCAACCAGCTGATAACTTATCTATGTCTAATGTAATGCCATCGAATCTCGAACATATTTTGTATTTGCTGATTAACTTTGAGCCATCAATTACTTCTATTATTTTCTTAGCTCTATCATCAAGAATGGAAGAGGTATTCTGATTAAAATAAATATCATTTAATTCTACATATTCTATATCTTGTGGTATATCCTTTTTATCCTTAAATATTGTTATCACCATTCCACCTCCAAACCAATATTGTTCTATTACTATTACTTCATAATGGTAATACATCTTCCACATTTCTGCTAAAATTGCTCTTATTATTGAAACACTTAAATTAAGTACTTATGCTATATCGCTTATTTTCTTCGCTTATTTTCTTCACTTGTTTTTTATCGCTTGTTTTCTTCGCTTGCTTTTTATAATAATTCAAATTTTTAAGTGCAAATTAAATTATATATTTTCCTTAAATTTTTCAAAACTATCAGTTTCAGTAAATATAACACCAGTATCTAGTGCTTCAAAATGTTTATGACCACATTGAATTTTTCTATATTCTCTTTCTCTTAGTTCCTCTGCCAAAATGTTTCCTTTGGTTTCCACAACAAAATAAAGTTTTTCTTCTCCATTCTTTTCTATCATAACTGCCCAATCAGGATTATAGCTTCCAAGTGGGGTATCTACTTTAAACCAATCTGGTAATTTCACATACATTTTTACGTCTTCATTTTTTTCAAATTTTTGTGCAAATTCTGCTTCAACTCCTGAATCATAAACTATATACTCATAAACAGATTTTTTACTTTCTATCATATTTTTTGATAGATATCCATATAACTCTTCAGTATTAAATAGTTCTTGTGCATAATATTCATCATCACCTAATTTTTGATATTTAATACCATCTACTATTTTTAATCTCATTTTTCTTTTTATGATTTTTAACACTTCATCCATAAAAGCTCTAGGATTAACTTTAAAAGAATCTAATCTGCCACAATTTAATAATATTGATACTATAGTTTTTCTTGTAAGTCTTGTTTCATTTTGAAGAAAAGTAATAATATCTGGTAAATCAAATCTGTATTCACCAGCATCTTCAGTTGTTCTGTTTATTTCTGCTGCAATAGTACCAGCTTTACTAATATCTAATTCTGCTTTTGTATATAATAGCTTCACTTTATTTACACTTAAAGTTCTTTGTATTTCATCTGCACATTCTTTTATAAGTTCTTTAGAATCAAAATCTACTGAATACGTTGTTTTATATTTTATTTTATCCCATAGTTCTTTAAATTCTGGACTTAAATATCTTGCCTTGTTTAATTTTACTTGCTTTTTATCCTCTGCATTTTTTATATTTAAATTTCCTGAAATTTTCTTTAAAGTTTCTATAATTTGTGGTTTTTGTTCTATAAATTCATCTGGAACTTTAAGCAAGTTATCCTTTAAGTCTTTTTTTAGCTTATCAGTTACCTTACCTTTATCATCAATATAATTATTATCTTTAAGACAATTAAATATTACATTTGATTTTTCCTCTCCTAAATATTCTGTTTCTTCGTCTGATTCAACAACTATATTTGCAAAGGTATGACTTTCTACAACTCCAAATTTAATACCTTCTTCTTTTTCATATTCATGTTGAAGTGTTCTAGCAAAATCATCATAACTTTCGTTAGCCATTATTGTAAGAGTATTTACATTAAATCCTTGAATTCTCTCTCCATCTTGATTTACTGCAAGTCTTAGACCTCTACCTATTTCCTGTCTCTTCTTCATTGTAGATTTTGTTTCATTTAATGTACATATTTGAAATACATTAGGATTATCCCATCCCTCTCTTAGCATGGAATGTGAAAAAATAAATTTTAACTTACTATCAAAACTAAGTAACTTTTCCTTATCCTTCATAATAAGATTGTATTCATCTTCATCTGCTGCACTTGTTCCATTAGTATCCTTAAACTTTCCTTTCTTATCCTTAGCAAAATATCCTCCATGAACTTCTTCTGCTTCTGATTCTATATCTACATCATTAAATAAGGTATTATATTTAGGCTTTTTTATTGCATTTTTATATTCTTCTTCAAACCAAATAGCATATTTACCTTTATGAGGATTTCCCTTATCATCATAATATCTATAATTTGCAACCTTATCAATGAAAAATAAGCTTAATACTTTAATGCCATGTTGCTTTAATACTAATTCCTTATTTAAGTGTTCTTCAATAGTCTTTCTGATTTGTGTTCTCTTTACAATATCATCATTTACTTCACCACGAACTTCACCTAATCTAATTATGTCTGCCCCTGAAAAATCCACAAACTCATTTCCTGCTTTTGCATTTATCTCAGTTATTATATAACCATTATATATTTCTCTATTTCCTGATAATTCTTTTAAATCATCTCCAAATTTAAATTCTTTAGTTGTTCTAACTATATCTCCTTTTTTTGAATCCCATTTATCAAATTGAATTTTTGCTCTTATTTTATTGTTTTTATTACTTACACTAATAAGTTTTATATAAGCTTCATTATGACTATCCCTACTTATTAAACTTGCCACTTCTATTTGTTTTACAAGTTGCTTTTCATAAGCATCAACAGCGTTAAGTCTATACATAAGATTAATTTTATATTCATGTGTAGCAGAATAACCTATTTTGCATAATGGATTTAATGAATTGACACTATCTCTTCGTTTCTCTGTACTTATTGTAGTTTGTGGTTCATCAATTATTATTATTGGATTAGTTTCTTGAAGAAACTCAATTGGCTTTAATCCATTTGTTTTTTCATTTTCAATGTTAATAATATTATTATCCTTCTCTATTGATTGGATTGTCATAATCATAATTCTTATATTGTCACTTGTAGCAAAATCTCTAAATACATCAAGCTTTTGAGATTTATATTCATAAGACTCAAAAATAACATTATCATACAATTCCTTAAAATGCTCTTTCATTATTGCAATAGATTTCATTACACCTTCTTTAATTGCAACTGATGGCACCATAATTACAAACTTAGTAAAACCATATTTTTTATTTAATTCAAAAATAGTTCTTAAATAAACATAAGTTTTTCCAGTACCAGTTTCCATTTCTATTGTAAAATAATAATTATCTTTTTGCAGCTCTTTTAGTGTTGACTGCTTCAAACCATTTTCAAGTTGAATTTTATTCACATTTTTTAATATATCCTCTTCATCTAATTCTAATTTATTACCTACTCCATGCTCAGTAACTAACTTACCTACTGTTCCTACTTCATCAATGTTAGATAAAACTGTAAAATTAGACTGTGTAACTCTTTGTCCATTAAATATATCAACTATAGAGGCTATAGCTTCTTTTTGATAATCAAGTTCTGAATCAAACTTTAATTCCATAATAGCTTCCCCCTATATACTCATAATCTCTTTTATATTATTTCTATGTAATATTTCTATAGCATTAGTTTTTACACTATCAGTCTTAAAACCATTATCTCTAAATACTACTCTACAAATTTTAGGATTTAATTCATTTTTATATTTAACAATTTCATTTACTAATTCTAAAGTAATTTCACTATCTAAACAAACAATTAATGCCCCAAATCCAATACTAAATATTTTTTTACCACAAACCTCCTTAACATCAACAGGATATGTTAAGTCAATTCCATACTTAAGCATTATTTCATATACTATATCTTCTTCTGTCCTTCCTGGAACAAAATTATTAATACTGTCTTCTAAAGTCATTTCTAAATTATCATAATCAGGATTCCAAGGTTTAATATTTGATTTAGCAAGCTTAAATACTTTAAAGCCTATATCTAAATTTTCTATTCCTTCTTTATCTTTATTTTCCTCAACAATTTTATCTCCAGCTCTTCTTATACGCTCTTTGGCTATTTCACATATATTTTTATATCCTGCTTTATAAGCTTCTGAATTTTCGTCACATTCTTCTGGCAATTGAACCATAATAAATTTTCTATTTCCTTTATCTTCTGCATTTAATTGCATAACTGCATGTGCTGTTGTTGATGAACCGGAAAAGAAATCTAATACTATCATATCTTTATAATAATAACTAATAGTTCTAATTAAATATTTTATTAATGATATAGGTTTAGGATAACTCATAATTCCCTCCTTACCAAAAATACTAATAATTTCTTTATAGGCATCTTCATTAGTTCCAATGTTCAATTTTGAATCCAAAATTGTTATTGGTCTTTTTATCTTTTCTTCTTGATCAGACCTAAATACATTAAACCCAAATTTTGATGACAATGATATCTTAGTTCCTTTTTCTATTTCTTCATTCAACTTACCTTGAGTCCATACAAATGGTCCATTAACCTTAATCTTGGTTTTTACTTTATTATTATGAACAATAAAATTTTCCATAAACTCTAATGATGATGTTCCTTCTCCATAAACCCCTGCTTCATATTCACCATCAATTAATTTTGTCTCAACTTCATTTGATGGAAATACTAAAATTTTATGAGCATTAGTTCTTTTTACTAATGGTTGCCATTTATCTGAATAAGCTTCTTCACCAAATAATTCTATTTTATTTATTTCTTTAGCATAACATAAAATATATTCTGTCATATTCCTTACAGTCTTAGACAAATGGCTTCCTTTTTTCTTTTTTATCCATGTAAAATATGCAATAAAATTACTTTCTCCAAATATCTCATCACAAATCTTTTTTAAATTTTCTACTTCATTATCATCTATACTTACAAACATAATTCCATCTTTATGTAATAAATTTTTAGATAATCTTAATCTAGGATACATCATATTCAGCCACTTAGTGTGATAGCTTCCATCCGTTTCAGAATTAGTTGATATTTTATTTCCTTCTTCATCTTTTTGTCCTGTAATTTTTAAATAATTTTCTATATTATCCCTGTAATTATCTGGATATATAAAATCATTTCCAGTATTATATGGAGGGTCTATGTATATCATCTTTATCTTTCCCTGATAGCTCTTTTGAAGAAGTTTTAATACTTCAAGGTTATCTCCTTCTATGTATAAATTTTCTGTAGTCTCCCAATTTTTGCTTTCTTCTTTGCAAGGTCTTAATGTACCTTTAGATGGAGTTTGTGACAATTTTATTGCTTTTGATTTTTTATGCCATTCAAATCTATATCTTTCATCACTATCATCAGTATATTCTCCAAGCACCTCTTTTAATCTTTTAAAATCAATCTTATCTTCACAAAATACTTCTGGGAAAATTTCTTTTAACTTTTTAACGTTTTCCTTAACTATATCTAAGCTTTCTCCATTTATTTTTTCAATAGTATCTATATCCTTTATTTTTAATTCATCATTAATTGTCTCTTTCATTTTTGTCCCCCATGCTAATGCTATAAATTATTAATCTATCTTAATGAATTTATCAATTCTATTTTCTTTGTTTGGCATTTTTTTATTTTAATATTTAGCTCTACTTTTCTATTAAATTGTTCTTCCTTATCTATCAAATTGTTAAGCTTTCTTAATTCATTATCTATATCCAAAATCTTCTTTTGAATTTCTTGTAATTCCTCTATATCTCTATTTTCAAGTTCATCAAATGTTCCAGCAATTTCAGAAGTATTTAATATATCTATTTTTTGAACAAAACTACAGTATAGCTTGTACATATTAATGTAAGATAGCTTAGATATATTTATAGAATTTAAAAATTGTTGTTCATTATTATTAACATGATCAAAACTAATCCAATCACTATAAATATATTTAACAACTGTATTTTTCTCTGCATCATTTTTATTTACACGTTTATATGCTACATTTATAAGTATTTTTTCATTATAAGTTAATACAATAATCATAGGATATGGTATTGTTTTTTGTATAATTTCACATATTCTTTGATATTTATTATCATTAACTAAATTAACTTCAAGTATTTCTATTTCATCATAATTTAATTCATCATCATTAAATGTTGGTATATTCAAATATTCTTCTTTTAATGAATATTTAATAGTTATTTTATCTATATCATTTTTAAATACTTCTTTATCATTTTTACTCATTATTGCATTTTCATAAAATAATTTTTTAAATACTGTTTTATCAATTCTACAGTTCTCTGGTATATTCATGTACTCATATAACCTATTCTCCATATAATTCACCTACTTAATTACAATAAATGAAACAAGTTCAAAATCCTCAATACCTTTAAATAAACTCTTTTGAATCATGGTGCCACCTTTACTGAATAATGAGGCAATACCTTTTTCTTCTTTTTTGCCAATTATATTATCTATTGCACTTTCAAGTAGTTTAGAATACTTCTTCATATCTTTACCATTATTTGTTTCTTTATTAAATACCTCTACAATATCATTTAACACTTCATTTTTATCACAACATAATTTCTTATAAATATCTAATACATTTTTAGCATGAATGTAATTATATTTAACAGTTCCATCATCATAAACATATGCCATATAATATTCTTTTAGTGGATTACTTTCTTCTGGTTTTGACGTTGCATTGCTAACTTGTCTTAATGTAAAAATAACACCAGGCTTAATTACATCCTTCATATCATTATCTGTATTTTTAACAACAGCATACATACCTAAAGGAGCTTTTTCTAATTCTTCTCTATGTATTTTCATATATTCCATTAAATCCATCTTAAAATCATTCATTGTCAAATCTGTAATAGATATTCCTCCTGAAATATCCTCTAGGTCAACAACTTCCTCTTGCAATTTTTTTAATTGCTTTTTTCTATATTCCAAGTCATGCATTTGTGATTTTTCATTGTCTTCTATTAAATTTTCTTCTCCAGTTGCAGAAACATCTAGTAATACCATTCTTCCATTTACTCTTGCTTCTAAATTGATATATTCATCAAGTTCCATGTTGGGCCAAAAATTAACAAGTTGTATAACATCATTTTTGGAGCCTATTCTGTCTATTCTACCAAATCGCTGGATTATTCTAACTGGGTTCCAATGGATATCATAGTTGATAAGATAATCACAATCTTGCAAGTTTTGTCCTTCAGAAATACAATCTGTTGCAATAAGTACATCAATTTCTTCTTTTTCATCATCTGCATAAATATTTCTTTCCTTTGATATTGGTGAGAAATTTATAAGTATTGAATTTAAATCTTTCCTCTTAATATTCTTTAATGTACACTTATTTTCTCCACTACCTGTAACTAATGCAGTATTTATATTAAATTCTTTCATTAACCATTCTGATATATTCTCAAATAGGTATTCAGCTGTATCTGCAAAAGCTGAAAATATAATTATCTTTTTATTGTTATCATTAATAGGATGATTAATCTTATTTGCAATTATTTCTTTAAGTTTTATTAGTTTAGCATCTCTTTCATTTACTACCTTTTTTGCATCTATAAGAAGTTCTACTAATTTTCTTTGGTCATCTAATAAATCTTGTTTCCATCTTATTAAGTCCATATCTTGAATTAATACCTTAACTTTATTGCCCACTAAAGAATCTTCTAAAATAGGGTCATCTATTTCAATGTCTCCAATATTTAAATTAGCATCATAATCAAATTGTTTTTTATCTATTTTATCTAGCACATAATCAATTTGTTTAAGTAATTTTGCTACAGTAATTCCAAAAGAATTTATGGAACTTTCCATTCTTTTTAGTATGTTTACTCTCATTAAATTAACAAGACTTTGTTCTCTATCTACCTGTTTAAATATTGATTTTCCACCCTTTACTGATATATCATATTTTTTATCATACTCTTTTCTTTTTTCTGGTAAAACATATTTAAGTGGTGAATATGTAGCAAGATTAAGATTTTTTATTATTTTATTTACATATTGTAATTTTGGAAATTTATTAAGTGAATCTATTTCTGATTTCACATTTATAGGCTTTAATCTTTTTGGAAATTTTCCAATTTCATTTATGTTGTAATATTTTTCAATATGCTTTCTTGACCTTGCAATTGTTACAGCATCTAATAACTTGAAATAATCCATATTCATCATTTCTATAAAATTATCAATTGTTCTCTCATCTTCTTCAAGATTAGTCCATCTATTAAAAATTAATTGAGCTTTTCTTAAAGTTAATTCTATGCTATCAATACCATCTTCTTGAAAGGCATCATCTTCACATTCAGTAATAAAATTAATTTGATTTTTCAAATCATTCATCCTATTATTTACAGGAGTAGCAGATAACATTAATATTTTTGTTTCAGCACCACTTTTTATAACATCATTTAATAACTTTGAATATCTTGTTACTTTATTATTTCTAGCATTATTGTTTCTGAAATTATGTGATTCATCTATAACCACAAGGTCATAGTTGCTCCAATTTAATGTTTCTAAATTAATTTCTCCTGAATACCCACTTTCTCTTGATAAATCAGTATGATTTAATACATCATAGTTAAACCTATCCTTTAATAGAATATTTCGTTTATCATTTTGGGTATATATAGTCCAGTTTTCTCTTAATTTTTTAGGAGTTAACACAAGTACTCTATAGTTTCTTAATTCATAATATTTTATTACTGCTAAAGCAGAAAAAGTCTTGCCAAGCCCTACTGAATCTGCTAAAATACATCCTCTATGTTTCTCTAATTTATCAATAACTCCAATTACGCCATCCTTCTGAAACTTATATAATTTATTCCAAATAACAGTTTCTTTAAATCCTATTTTAGTTTTAACAATATTTTCTTCAGTTAATTCTCCAAGATAGTCCTTAAAAATATTATATAATGTCACAAAGTATATGAATTGTGGGGTATTTTCTTTATAAATATTTTTCATATGTTCTAACATCTTAGCCTTAACATCTTCTACTAATGAATTATCATTCCATACCTTATCAAAACTTTCAAGAAACTGCTTTGTATATTCTTTACCATACATACACATATTTATATCTATTCTGCTTGACGAAGAAAATCCTAATCCATCTGTTGTAAAATCTACACTTCCATTAATTGAAACATTTTCATCAGCAGCTTCATTTTCAATATATATAAGACGTTGTTGTGCTGGATTAGGTTTTCTTAAAGATTTAATTTCAACCTTTTTCTTTATCCACTCAGCACATTCCTTAGATATTCTTGACTGATTCATTTCATTCCTCAATTTTATTTCAAATTCAGTACCAGTAATATTTTTTTCTGATTTATTATCAATATAATACTCTTTAACCTTTTCCTTATTATTAACAAAGGTTGGTTCTGTAAATAGAAATCTCAAACTATCAATTTTACTTAATTCACTTTTTAATTCTTTATAAGCATATATAGAAAAGTAAGCAGAAATTATAGATAATTTAGAATTAACTTTTATTTCATTTTTTAATTCATCCCCAACTCTTCTATTACTCTTATTATCTAGCATCTTAGGTTGCTTCATTTTTATACCTCTTATTATATTTTTCCTTAAATTATATTTTTCTACACTAATTGCTTTAATTCCTCTTTATTCCATAATATTTTGTTTAAACACAAAAAGTAACTAAAGCATTTCTACCTATTACATAAAAAAATTTTTCATACATGATATAATGTAGCCATCTCAATACATGAAAGACAATGCCATATCCTTCTATCTGAATACAGTTCTTAAAACTACTATAAATGAAATTGCTGAAACAAAGGAGATATAATAAACGCTATCAGGATTATCATAAGCAAATAGAAAATTTATTTAACAAGTTAGATAGTCAATTATCCACTATCTCTATAAAAAAAATTCGTGGTATAATGGGAATACCAAATAACTGGAGATGTTTAAAAACTCTTTGAAAACTCTCTTTTCAGTACTTGACAAACTCTTATCTTTTATTTACAATAATTTTACTGATTAAAAGTGATTAATCAGCATATAATATGATTGAAAGTACCTTGAGGTCCTACGTGGTTCAAGGGCATATTTTTTAGAGGAATCGGTATTTGTTGGTTCCTCTATTATTTTATATCACTATCCATCCTAAGATTATGCACTCAAACCATATAACAAGAGTTCTGAATTCACCTATTTAACCAACTTATAATTTCTTGTTCTAATTTGCAGTCATTTTCCAACATATAGTTCATAACTTCATCATAAAAATGATTATTAATCAATGTTTTTGCCTTGATAACATCATTTTTCTCAAGATGCTTGCAATATTTTTTAAAACGCTCCAATTGCTCTATACCCATATATAACGGTACAAAAGGAATTCCTGTTTTATTTATTAGATTTCTTAAAATGTAATATCCATCAGGATCAATATCTCCAAAATGATACCATATTACCTCTTTATTATATTCTGCTATTTTTTTTAGAAATCTCTGTTTATCAGTATTATGATATCCACTCAAAAAAATAAAAGTAGATTTGTCATCATTAATTCTGTTATACGAAGTAAGATTTTCAACAGTAACTATTTTGCTAGAGTTTACTTTTATCTTTTTAATCCTACCTATTACTTCCGACGAAATAGCTATTGGATTATATGGATTTATATTAAGAATATTCCCATCATCATAGAGAATTTCAACATTTCCTTTTAAAAAAACATATGATGGATTTGAAAAAACTTGAAATTCCCCCAAAATTACTTTTTCTTTTTCCTTTTCATCAAGAGCAGAAAAATCTATATCTAAGTCTCCATATTTTTCAATAATTTTGCAAATACGCGACCTATAACTTTTTTCAAACAGTTTTGTATCTCCCAATACCGCTATGGATAATTCTCGCTCCATAATATTTTGCTTATTGTTCAACACAACTTTTAACAATTTCAAAATATTTATTGCAATATCAGCAGTATACTTAGCATCTTTATAATTCTTAAGTCGTTCAATCTGTTCCTTGCAAAACACATCTATAATATAGTGTGTACCCAAATATTCAGAATACATTTCAATCTCATGGTAACGTTTTTGAGTCACATCTTCTCTCTTCAACACTTTATATACATCAGATATTAAATTAATATTAAGTTTTATTTTTATAATTACTGAAGTACCTTTAACATAATCTACCATTATAAGATTAGCATCTACTAATGATTGTATATCTCTATTAAATTGATCCACATCATCTTGATCTGTAAAATCTCCATTATACTCTGGAAAAACTTTTTCTGGTTTTATAGTAAAACTTTGATTTCGAACATTTTCACCTTTATATGTAACACTTTTTTCATATATATCCAATAAAATGTTTAGTACATCTTCCTGTATTTTATTCAGTTGAAAACTCATCAGACTTCACCAACCCTTCAACTGCCCATGTATACTTTCCTTTCATACATAAACTTACTGTTGAATTAATATGAGAACCTATACTATCAATTTTTTCTGGAGGTGCTGCATAAATAACTTGAAACTTATTGTCTTCAAAATACTTAACCATTTGCTCTATTCTTTCTCTAGAAAGAGCAGAAAATGCTTCATCAATAAATGCTAATCTTGCACAAGAAACATTTTTAGGATAGCATTGTAACAAACTTGCTGCTAGAATAATAAAATATGGTGTCTGCTTTTCACCATTACTTGCAGAGCCTTGCTTTTTGGACAATTCAGCAGTTGTTTCTTCTCCATCCTGCCTTGATAAAATATCCATATCATACTTAAAGTACTTACGATAATCTGTATACTCTTCCTCATTTTCCTCTTCTAGAATGGTATTCATAAATTGTCTTATATTATACTCCATCTCCTCGTCATTTTGATTTACAACTCTATACATATCTATCGAATTCATATAACTATCTAGCTTTTTACATAGATTAAAAAAAATTGCTCTATCAGGCTTTTCTTTCATCTTAAATTGATATGTATCTTTTCCAAAGGGAATCTCTTTAAGTTCTTTATTAATGTTGTTAATTTCATCTCTAGCTACCCTAATTGCTTCGTTTATTTCCGCAACAAAATCTACCATGAATGCGTTTTCCAAGACACGTTGTTGTTCTTCTAACTTTTGTTTTGCCTCATCAATCTTTACATTTGCAATATCTTTGTATTGTTCTCTGAAAAAAGAAATATATACAACTCCATATTTTTCATCGCTTTGTCCTATTATATGCCAATATTTACGTTGTTCATTTTCTAGAACCCTTATGACATTATCTTTTTCTCCTCTGACATTATCAACACTTTTAGATGACATAACACGTGCACTATCACTCTTAGCACGAAGCTTAGAATATAATTCCTCCACATCTCTTCTTAGCTCTAACCTTAGTAAAATAGCATTATTATATTTATTTTTTGCATTACTGATTTCTTGTTCAGATACATCATACTTTTCTTTGTTATTTTCAATGTTTTTTTTACATAAACCGATGTCATTATTTACTTTAATAAATTGTGTTTCTACCTCATTATATTCTTTGTCAGCATTTTCTTTTTCCTGTAAAGCTGCTGTAAAGCCAGGAGTGTTTTTTATTTCTTCTAGTTCCGCCTTTTTATTTTTCATTTCTGTTGTATTATCATCAATGAGTTTCTGTGCATTAAATATATATCTTGTTTCATCCCAACTCACATGTTCAATATCAGATATATATTTATTAAGAATAGCAGACTTTTCAATCAATTCTTTTTCTTCTTGTTGCAATATAGCCTTATCTTCTTCTGCTCTTTTCAACTGTTGTTTAATAGCATCCTTACCCATATATATTTGAGTTTTTTTCATGTTCATATAACTCATGGTAAAACTCTTTGCTAATGTTCCATCCATCATCAATCCACCTTTTGGATATTGATGTAACTCTTGTATGTCATTGCACAAATGAATTCCATTAAGTAAATAATTCGCATATTTTCTGCCATATTCATTTGAAATATCAAGCATAGCTGCAGCCGACATATCCTGTATATCAACATTAGGTAATTTATCAGTAATTACAACCTTAATATCTCTTAGTTTATTTTTATGTACAATCTCCATTACTTTTTCACAATATTGACCATCTACAACAATATCAAATCGTTTTTTTCCTAAAAAAGTTTCTATAGCCAATTGCCAATCCTTATCAACATGTTGAACTAGCTCTGCAAACAATCTTACCTCTGTTTGTATGTTCATTTTTGCAAGTTCAGCCTTTATTTTTTGCTTAGCTTCCTCATATTTTCTATCAAATGGTAATACGTCTGATTCCAATTTGGATATCTTTTCTTGGATGTCTTCCAATTCTTTTCCTATCTCATCGATTTTATCATTTATATGTACGTTATCTTTTTGAAACTCTGCTTTTTTAACATTTATTATATTTTTAAATTTTATAAATGCACTTACTTTTTCATCAACATAAAAAGTAGTTGAGGCAATAGTTTCCATAATAGCAATATCTTTTTCTGTTAATTTATTTCCTAAATCCAACCAATTTAAAATCTCATGAATACCTTTTTCTAATAGTTTCAACTCTTCTAAACTATTCTTATACTTTTCAATATCTTTTTCAAGTGCAGAAATACTACTTTCTAAGGATTTTGTGATTTCCTCTATATTACATAATAGTTCATTCTTTGCTGCATTAATTTTTCTATCTAAAGCTTTTTTTCTTTTTTCTATTAAATTTTTTAAATTACTCTGTAATTGAAGTAATTTCGCATTTTCAATAGCAATTTTTTGCTCTAAATTTTTTTGATTTTCTTGATGCCATTTCATATCTTGGTACAATAAAAGAATTCGCCTAACTTCATATTTACGTTCTACAGCCTCATATTCAGTTATTTTTTTTTGAACTATCTCTAATTGTTGTTTCCCTTTTGCTAATTCTTCATATACATTTTTGGCATCATTATAATGTTTTCGATGCTCTCTAATATCATTCATTGAGCGAATAGGATGTTCATCTAGAACACATTCCTGAATAAATTTATCAATATTATTTTCTGGGTTAAATGCCATCATTTTAACAAGTTTAGCTTTATACTTTTCTACTCCACAACGCAAACCTAATGCTCGTAACACCTGTTCAGTTCCTTTATCTCTATTCATAAACTCAATTGATGATACCTTCTTACCTTTTACTATTAAATCCTGACGTGGATACACTGTTACTTTTTTGTCCTTTTCTGTATAAAACCTGCAATCATCAATTCTAGTATCTTTGAAAACAAACCACTTTTTTGTATTACTAGTCTCATTCACATATTCAATACATACGCCAACAACCAAATATTGTTTTTCTAATGGAGACCAAAATTCCATTGCAATATAAGATGTTACTTCACCTTCACGAATAAATCTACTTTTCCCTTCACTTTTTGTATCTCCTCTAACATATGAGATTACATTTCTATCTTTGTCTAACGCAGCCTTATTAAACTGAGTATTCCCAGTTAACATATATGTCATTGCATCTAATATGGTGGATTTACCACTTCCATTAACACCAGTAAATAGTGTTGAACCATTTAGAGAAATACTTACATTGGAAAACCTAGACCAGTTTACTAATAAAAGCTTGGTTGCACTTTTTCTACTATTTTCATTCAATATCATCGCTTTGCTCATCTGAATCCTCCCCCAAACTATTTTTTCCAAATATAACCTCTACTACTTCTTTTACGAATCTTTCAAACTCATTAGTATCTAAAGCAAATTGTAGAGATGGATACAATATAAGTTTACAATCTATATCTCCAATATTTCCATCAACATCCATTAAACTATAATTCCTAAATATTTTAAAAATACTATCTAGTGCTGTTTTATTAACTATGTCTCTTGCATCATATTTTTCTAATTCATATATTAAATCAGAAACACCTATTATTACTACTGGTGATAACGTTCCTTCTTTTATTCTTGATACATAAATAAGCCACAAACAACATAATACAATAGTTTCTTCTTTGGTAAAACGATGCCTATTAGATTGTAGCTTTTCCTTATCTTCTATAGAAGAACAATTATCAAGCATAATAACTCCATTATCCTTATCACACTTAATTTCAAACCCCATAAATGAGAAATATTCCAAAAAAATATCTATTTTATTAGCAACAAAAAAATAATGTTTTTTATCCTCTTTCTTATCTCGTACTAGAAATGTTCTTCTTAATAATTTTCTACAACAGTTTTGAAACATTAACTTCTCTGAATATGTGAAATTATCCCAAGCATCTATAATATTCATCTTACACCTCCAATATTCTAAATGATCTCAAGAGCATATTTCCCACCTCAAAATATCCATCTTCCAATTCAACTTTAAAGCCATTTTCTTCTGCATATGCAACTGCTGACAGAATCATTAACAAATCCTCTTTTGTATTTAATGGTATATCATTACTTTTCAATTCACTTTTGTTTCCAATCAGTGTTTTTAAATACTGCTTAGTTATTTTTTTTGAATAAGGATTTTTAGCTTCTCTCTCATATACTTTTTTCAAATTATCTAAATCTTCCTTTGTAAGAGTTTCTATTTCTGTAACAGACTTCACCCTTACTCTTCTTCTACTTTGTGGCATTTTTATTGATTGCATATCTATGTACTTATTTTGATTTATTCGAATAAGTTCAGACATTTCATCTGGTAGCTCTTCTCGCAATTCTAATTCGTTCATTACATCCAACATATATTTTAATGTTCTTTCAACATTTCCACGCATATCAACTTCATGATTTTTTAAATATCTCAATCTTCCTAATGCCATTGTTATATACAAATTCAATTTATGCTTAATATCAGCAATGATTCTCAAATAATCGTCTTTCAAAAATTTTTTTATTATATCAAACATTAATTCTATTTTTTCTTTAGCCTCCCATTCCTCAATATCTTCTTCATTAACACATCCAATTATAATTAAATCATACATTTCTTTGTCATTTTGCATCTGTTCTAGCATAGTGATTATCTTATCACGATATATGTGAATATTATTTTGTGGTTTAGTAAGTCTAGCATATTCCTTAATAAAATCACCATCACAATATGAAATGATATTTTCTGTTAGACTCTCATATGAAACCTCTTTCATTAGCTTTTCAATTGTTTTACGAATATATGTAGACATTTTTTTTAGCGATTTTGATAACGCTTTTGCATTTTTATATATATTTTTTAATGCACCTACGTAAGGGTCTCCATTCCATTGCTTTTCATTCATTAATGTATTATATATGTTATACATATAACTTGATAACTCTTCTCGTTCAGGTTGCTCTAATCGAATCAATAATTCTGCTAACATAACACCTTGCTCTGTTATTACTATATATTTTTCAAAAGTTGAATCATCAAATTCTTCTTCAAGCCACCCTACATCTTTACTTGCAAATCTCCTTATATATTCACTTGCCATCTCCTGATAACTTTTAGAATTTGTATCACTATCTAGCATTAAATCTTCGAAGTTCTCTGAAATAAAATATGCTAATTCATCTCGTAATACACTCCTTTTTATTCTATATGATATTTCACTATCATATTGTTTATATATAAACTGAAGCAAAGCAGAATTAATCCTATAATTACTGTTACTTGATAGAGGATTAAAAAAATTGTTTGGAATTATATCAAATACACTTACCATTTTTTCACCTTCTCCTTGTTCTTAATTGTTACACCAACTATAGTATTCATCAATAAAACATTAATTTTGGGGATACTCCTTCATTGATGTGCCAAATACTGTCTATTATTAAAGCTTTACAATTACTTCTATATCATATATCTTCACAAAAACTTGAACCAAGCTTAACAGAACTATAAATAATGATGGTGTAAGTTCATTGATTGCAAAGTTATAGCAAGTATTTAAGCCAAGAGTTTCCAAGATTTTTGCACCAACAAAAAGCCAAATATTTTTAAATTTGATTTTAGAATATTAAGCATCATATACATTAATAAATTTTAAAATCGAGTGTTTTTTGAATGGAACTCGATTTTCCACTCAATTTTCCACTTGATTCTGTTATAGATATTATCTTTTATAGGCTACTTCTTTCATTAACACCATTTATCTCCATGATTTAATTATTACAAAATCGAGTGTTTTTTCGAGTGCCACTCGATTTTCACTCGATTTAACTCAATACATATTTTGTTGCTCTTCCTGAACCTGTTTTAATAATTATTTTTTCTTGTATCATCTTATCAAGAGTCCCTCTTGCTTGTTGCTTGGTAAATCCACACAATTCTCTAACTGTAGCATTTGTTATTGAATTATTAGATTTCAGATATTCCATAATCATATCTTTCGCTTTAATGTATTGAACTACTTTATCTCGAGTATATTCTACCTGTGTTTTTACTGCCTCATAAACTCTAGCAGTAAGCATATACTCTTTACCAATAAGCTCTATAAATCCCAATTTTATCAAATCAGAACAACATTTTCTAGCATCTTCATATGAAATTTGAGCTATACTTTGTGCCTCTGACAGTTTTATCTTTCTATTTTCTGTAATATACCTTAGAATCATTAATTGAGGTAACGATAATATTATCTGCTGAGAATCTTGCTCTTTCACAATAAACTTAACAAAAGCAATATCCTCTATTGTACTTCCGATTGTCAGTTGAACTGCATCATTAAACACTCTATACACCGGATATGGCTTTCCCATAGCCACCATTTCTTTGTAAATTATGTCTACTCCCTGACCAGTACGCTGCACATATTTCAGTCTTTGCAAGGTTTCTGCAATTAGTTTATTTCTTGGCGAAGAAGGATGTGTAATAATATTATTTGCTGTAATTCCATCTTGAAATCCACCTGGATTCTCTATAACAATCTTATCTGGATAATGCTTTACATATATAGCACCCATTTGCTGATAGTCTCTATGTGATAAAGCATTTAATAACGCTTCCTGAAATACTTTCTCTGAAAAATCTGCAATTTCTAATCGAAATAATCCTATCTGTGCATTTTGAATCTTGTTATAATTTTGCATTTTCTCAGTAAGTCTATCTAATACTGTGATAATAGGTTGCTTCATATCTAATCTGGCATCATATTCCTCAAAATTTTCTGCAGAGTAATGCAAATATATAACCTCAGCTTGTGGCAGTAATCTTTGAATAGATAATTCTTTTCCAACAAACAATAATCCTGCTATTGTAAGCTTAATTTCTCCATTGTAGTCAATTATCAAACCAAGATCACACAAAAATGCCATATCTTCCAACTCTGGTAGTGTTGATTCTGCATCTCGTATCCTCAATTTTTCCTTTAATGCATAAACCACCATAAGATTAATGTCATCAACAGAACTCTCTGCAATTATTTTTGCTGAAAAATCGTTTGTATGGGAAGCAGAATAAATATGGCTCATTTCATCTGGATAATATGGTTTAGAATTTTTACCTAATCGCTTTAGACAACGTCCATCTGTCGTCGCATATGTCTTTCCATCAGCTTTAACAGTAATTGCAATTACCTTCTTTCCCTCATATTCTATCTCATCAATTTCGGTGAACATCGGCGGTCTTGTCTTATCATATATAGATTCTCTAATTGCTTGCAAATCATATTTGCCAGTACAACCCGTAACTTCACAACTATCTTCAACTCCCATATATACTGTTCCACCCTTACAATTTGCAAAGGCTATTAGTTCATCAACTGCTAAAGCAATTCTTTCTCTCATATTTGATACTTTTATCCATGATTTAAACTCTATGTCAATTGATTCTCCTATCTTTAACGCTTCCTGCAAAGTTCTCACAAAATCACCTCTTTCCCATTTATTCGTATCTAAATATATAACAACCTAATTTTCACTCTTACACTATTATATTTTATTGTTATAGAATTTTTTTAAGAATAGCTTTGCTATTTCATCATTTGTTATATCCTCATCATTCTGTATTTTTAACAATAATCATCTACATAAGAATATATTACTACAAAATTAAAAAAAGTGCTAGAAAAAATTATAATTTTATCTACTCCTAACACTTCAACCTAGAGGTGAATGCAATACTCCTATTCTAGCTAAAAAATATCTATAAAAATAAATGTTACAATGATATTTTAGCAATGAAAGAAAACAGGAGTCCTTGAAAATCAAGGGCTCCTGTGTTTTTTTATTACTCAAATTCTATAGTAGCTGGTGGTTTTCCTGTGCAATCGTACATTACACGGTTTACTCCGTTTACTTCATTTACTATTCTAGTTGTTACTTTGCTAAGTACTTCCCATGGAAGTTCTGCTGATTCTGCTGTCATGAAATCGCTTGTTGTTACTGCACGAAGTGCTACTGCATAATCATATGTTCTTTCGTCTCCCATAACTCCAACTGATCTCATGTTTGTAAGTGCTGCAAAGTATTGTCCTATGCTTTTATCTAGTCCTGCTTTTGCTATTTCTTCACGATATATTGCATCTGCATCTTGAACTATTCTTACTTTTTCTGCAGTTACTTCTCCAATTATTCTTATTCCAAGTCCTGGTCCTGGGAATGGCTGTCTGTATACTAGGTATTCTGGTATTCCAAGTTCAAGACCTGCTTTTCTAACTTCATCTTTAAATAATAGTCTTAATGGTTCTATTATTTCTTTGAAGTCTACACAATCTGGAAGTCCTCCAACATTATGGTGTGATTTTATAACTGCTGATTTTCCAAGTCCACTTTCAATTACATCTGGGTAAATTGTACCTTGTACAAGGTAATCTACAGCTCCTATTTTCTTTGCTTCTTCTTCAAATACTCTTATAAATTCTTCACCAATGATTTTTCTCTTCTTTTCTGGTTCTTCTACGCCTTTAAGTTTTTCGTAGAATCTTTCTTGTGCATTTACACGAATGAAGTTTAGTTTGTATGGTCCATTTGGTCCAAATACTGCTTCTACTTCATCTCCTTCATTTTTACGAAGAAGTCCATGGTCAACAAATACACATGTTAGTTGCTTTCCAACAGCTTTTGAAAGTAATACTGCAGCTACTGATGAATCAACTCCACCTGATAATGCACATAATACTTTACCATTTCCTACTTTTTCACGAATTTGTTTTATTGTTGTTTCAACAAATGAATCCATCTTCCAATCTCCAACGCATCCACAAACATTATAAACAAAGTTTGAAAGCATCTTCATTCCTTCTTGTGTGTGCATAACTTCTGGGTGGAATTGAACAGCATATAAGTTCTTTTCTTCACATTCCATTGCTGCTACTGGACAAACTGGAGTATGTGCTGTTATTGTAAATCCTTCTGGTGCTTTTTCTATGTAATCAGTGTGACTCATCCAACAAATTGTTGAAGGTGAAACTTCTTTGAAAAGCTTAGATTTTACATCTACATTAACTTCTGTTTTTCCGTATTCGCTTACAGGTGCAGTTGCAACCTTTCCTCCAAGTACATGTGCCATAAGTTGTGAGCCATAGCATATTCCAAGTACAGGTACTCCTAGTTCAAATATAGCTTTATCACATAAAGGTGAATCTTCACCATATACACTATTTGGTCCACCTGTAAAGATTATTCCCTTTGGATTCATTTCTTTTATTTTTTCAAGGCTCATATTATATGGATGAACCTCACAATATACATTGCATTCTCTTACTCTTCTAGCAATTAATTGATTGTATTGTCCGCCAAAATCTAAAACAAGGATTAATTCTTTATTCATGTTTTCCTCCAATAATAATATATTACTCTTTTATATTATCATACTTTTTTAATTAAATGAATTACTCCCAGCTATAAAGTTGGGAGTATTATATTAATTTTATTGAGCACTATAGTTTGGTGCTTCCTTAGTTATGTTTACATCATGTGGATGACTTTCTCTAAGTCCTGCTGATGTTTGAATTACAAATCTTGCCTTTTCGAATAATTCTTCTAATGTTCTTGAACCACAGTATCCCATACCTGATCTTATTCCACCAACAAGTTGGTAAATTGTATCTGAAACTGCTCCCTTATATGCTTTTCTTCCTTCAACACCTTCTGGTACAAGCTTCTTAGCATCTTCTTGGAAGTATCTATCCTTAGAACCACAAGCCATAGCTGCTAAAGAACCCATTCCTCTATAAACCTTATAGCTTCTTCCTTGATATATTTCTAATTCTCCTGGTGCTTCTTCACATCCTGCAAATAATGAACCCATCATTGCAACGCTTGCTCCAGCTGCTAATGCTTTAACTATGTCTCCTGAATATTTAAGTCCTCCATCTGCAATTACTGGAATTCCATATTTCCTTCCAACTTCTGCACAATCCATAACTGCTGTTAATTGAGGAACTCCAACACCTGCAACAACTCTTGTTGTACATATTGAACCAGGTCCTATACCTACCTTTACACAGTCCGCTCCTGCTTTTATTAAGTCCTCAGTTGCTCCTGCATCTGCAACATTACCTGCTATAACTTGAAGGTCTGGAAAAGCTGCTTTTAACTTTCTAACTGCACTCATAACCCCTTCAGAATGTCCATGTGCACTATCTAAAACAACAACATCAACTTTAGCTTCAACTAAAGCTTTAGCTCTGTCTAACATATCATTAGTTATTCCGATTGCTGCACCACAAAGTAATCTTCCCTTAGAGTCCTTTGCTGCATTTGGATATGCCTTAGTTTTTTCTATATCCTTTATTGTTATAAGTCCTTTTAAGTATCCGTCCTTATCTACTAAAGGTAACTTTTCTATTTTATGTTTCTTTAATAATTCCTTAGCTTCTTCAACTGAAGTATTTTCAGGAGCTGTAACTAGGTTATCCTTTGTCATTACTTCGCTTATCTTCTTTGAATAATCTGTTTCAAAAGTAGTATCTCTGTTTGTTAATATACCAACTAATTTTCCTTCTACAGTTATTGGAACACCTGAGATTCTATATTGTGCCATTAAATCCTCAGCATCTTGTAGAGTATGATCTGGAGTTAAGAATATAGGGTCAGTTATAACACCATTTTCTTGTCTCTTAACCTTATCAACTTCTTTAGCTTGTTGTTCTATAGACATATTCTTATGTATAATTCCTATTCCACCTTCTCTAGCCATAGCAATTGCCATTTTAGATTCAGTAACAGTATCCATACCTGCACTCATTAAAGGAATGTTTAGCTCTATCTTTTTTGTAAGATGAGTTTTTAAACATACCTCTTTAGGTAATACATCAGATTTGTTTGGAACTAATAATACATCATCAAATGTATAAGCTTGTTTTAAAATTGTTGCCATTTGTTATCAATCTCCTTTTGAAAAATTTTATTCATTATGTATTATATATTGCAAATTATTTTGCAATAGATTATTGAATTTTGAGTATAAAAAAAGCACATTAACTTTACATTAGTGAAGTTAATAAGCTTATAATATAAAATATTTAAGTATATTAATTCACCCATAGTCGGAAATTTACGGCTTCCGGTAGATACTCCCTGCCTTATTCAGAGGATATACGAGTTATTATTTGTCTTAAATTAAATTTATTATAATGTATAGATTTATTAAAGTCAATAAATTTGAATTATAAATCAGCAGTTTTTATTGTGTATACAATTTCATTTTATGAAAAATAAGATGGCTTTCTAATGACAAAAAAAGAAGAGACTTAAAACTTTTAAGCCTCTCCTTCATTAATATTTTAGTACATTCCATCCATTCCGCCTTGTGGTGGCATTGGTGATTCTTTTTGAGGAATTTCAGCTACAGCAGCTTCTGTTGTTAAGAATGTTGAAGCAACTGATGCTGCATTTTGAAGTGCAGATCTTGTAACCTTAGTTGGGTCAACAATTCCTGCCTTAATCATATTCTTATATTCACCATGTAAAGCATCATATCCAACTCCTGCTTCACTGTTTTTAACTTTTTCTATTATTACTGAACCTTCAAGTCCTGCATTAGCTGCAATTTGTCTCATTGGTTCTTCTAATGCTCTTACTATTATATTTATACCAACTTGTTCATCAGGAACATTTGAAGTTACTTTATTTACTTCATTTATTACATTTACATAAGCAGTTCCGCCTCCTGCAACTATTCCTTCTTCAACAGCAGCTTTAGTTGCATTTAAAGCATCTTCAATTCTTAACTTTCTTTCTTTAAGTTCAGTTTCAGTAGCAGCACCAACTCTTATTACTGCAACTCCACCAGCAAGTTTAGCTAATCTTTCTTGTAATTTTTCTTTGTCAAATTCAGATGTAGTATCATCTATTTGAGCTCTTATTAAGTTTACTCTGTCTTTTATATCTTGAGAGTCACCTTTTCCATTTACTATTGTTGTTGTTTCTTTAGTAACCTTAACACTATCTGCTTGACCTAACATATCTAATGTTGTTTCTTTTAAGTCTAGTCCAACTTCATCTGATATAACTTGACCACCAGTTAATATAGCTATATCTTGAAGCATTTCCTTTCTTCTATCACCAAATCCTGGTGCCTTTACAGCAACACATGTAAATGTTCCTCTTAACTTATTAACAACTAAAGTTTGAAGTGCTTCTCCTTCTACATCTTCAGCTATTATTAATAACTTCTTTCCACCTTGAACGATTTGTTCTAGTAATGGAAGTATTTCTTGTATGTTAGAAATCTTCTTATCTGTTATTAAGATATAAGGATTGTCTAAGTCTGCTACCATCTTTTCTAAATCAGTTGACATATAAGCTGAAACATATCCTCTATCAAATTGCATACCTTCAACTACATCTAGTTCAGTTCCCATTGATTTAGATTCTTCTATTGTGATAACACCTTCGTTTCCAACTTTGTCCATAGCATCTGCAATTAGCTTACCAATTTCTTCATCAGCTGCTGATACTGAAGCAACTCTTGCTATGTCTTCTTTTCCTTCAACTTGCTTTGAAATCTTCTTTATTTCTTCTACTGCTTTATCTACTGCAGTCTTGATACCACCTCTTATTAATATAGGATTAGCTCCTGCTGTAACATTTTTTAATCCTTCTCTTATAATAGCTTGTGCTAAAAGAGTAGCTGTAGTTGTACCATCACCAGCAACATCATTAGTTTTTGTTGCTACTTCTTTTACTAATTGAGCTCCCATATTTTCGTATGGATCTTCTAATTCAATTTCTCTTGCGATTGAAACACCATCGTTAGTTATTAAAGGTGTTCCAAACTTTTTATCTAAAATTACATTTCTTCCTTTAGGTCCTAAAGTAACCTTTACTGTATCTGCTAATTTATCTACGCCAACTTGCATAGCTCTTCTTGCATCTTCTCCAAATTTTAATGACTTTGCCATTTCTATCTCCTCCTATTTCCTACTTTTCTACTATTGCTAATATATCTTCTTGTTTTAATATTGTATATTCTTCTCCAGCAACCTTAACTTCAGTTCCTGCATATTTAGAATATAATACTTTATCTCCAACTTTTACTTCCATTTCAACTCTTTTTCCATCTACTACTGCTCCAGGTCCAACAGCTACAACTTCTGCTTCTTGAGGTCTTTCCTTAGCAGCACCTGTTAAAACTATTCCGCTTTTTGTAGTTTCTTCAGCTTCTAATTTTTTAATTACAACTCTTTCTCCAAGTGGTTTAATATTCATTATAAAACCCTCCTTAAATTTTTTTAATTTATATTCTTGTGTTATACTCTTTATTATTAGCACTCATTCTCGTTGAGTGCTAATATTATAATATCTTTTTACTCCACTTTATTCAAATATTAACACTTCTATTTTAAAGGTAAAATCAGTCGTTTTATTCCATTTTTCTAAATTATCTCTTCTATGCTTATTTTTTCTCTTTTATTTAATTTTTTTTTTTGCAACTTATCTTTTATTTTTATTTATTAATGACTTATTTATTGCATTTTCACTTGCTTAATGCCCTATTATAAATAATATTCATTTTGTTAAGTTATTATTCAAAAATTTTTTACTTAAAAATAAGGCTGTAAAAAAATCCACAGCCTTAAAACTTATTAATTATCAACACTTATTTTATTTTCCCTAGCATAGTAAAAAAGATATTGTTGTGCAAAACCTGCAAAATCTTTAAATTTATCTCTTCCAAATATTCTTATTTTATTTAAAGAACCTTCTTCTGCATTATAAAAATGCATCATTGCTCTCTTTACCCACACATCAACTGGAAAGGCTGAAGTCTTTTCCATTGAAAATAACATTATGCAATCTGCAACTTTAGCTCCTACTCCCTTAAAATTTTGAAGAGCTTTATGACATTCATCTGCATCTAATGAGGAAATATATTCTAAATCATATTCATCTCCTTTTTGGGAAGCATTAACTTTACCTATGGTATCTAATATGTATTTACTTCTAAATGAAGCTCCTGTTTCTTGTATTTCTTCTAAGGTAGCATCTTTTAACTGTGTTGGTGTTGGGAAAGTGTAATATGTATTTCCTTTGTATTCAATAGGTGTTCCCCATTTTTCACTTATTTTATTCACAGTTTTCTTTATTGATGGAATATTGTTCCTTGCAGATATTATAAAGCTTATTAAAAGTTCAAAAGGTTCTTGATTTAATATTCTTATTCCATATCCATATTCAACACTTTTACTAAGAATTTCATCTTTTGCTAATTCTTTTTTAACTTCATCATAATCTCTTTCTAAGTCAAAATATTTTTTCCATATGTTATTAAAGTCTTCTTCATTTGAATTTAATATCCTTAGTTTATCATCTTCTTGAATGACTTCTATAACCTTTCTAAATGCTAATCCTATATAGTCATTTTCTTTAACTTTTTTCCATCTAAAACATTGTCCGCACTCAACTACTTGTTTAATATTAAAATTCTTTAAATCTGTTATTATAACTTCATTATTTGAAAAATTTACTTTAAATTTATTTTCCATTACTTCACCTACTTTGTAGAATATTTCTTTATTATTATATCATAAATGAAATTAATTTATTTATTAACTTAAAAAGTTATCCACAGTTTATCAATTAAAAAAAGACGAACCTAAATAGATTCGCCTTAAAATTTACTTAAATTATTTATTTTGAATATATTCATGTATTCCTGCAGCTGCTTTCTTACCAGCACCCATAGCAAGTATAACTGTTGCAGCACCTGTTACAGCATCTCCACCTGCAAATACTCCTTCTCTTGAAGAAGCTCCTGTTTCTTCTGTTGCAACAATGCATCCTCTCTTGTTAACTTCAAGACCCTTTGTTGTAGAAGATATTAATGGGTTTGGTGATGTTCCAAGAGACATGATTACTGTGTCAACATCCATAACAAACTCAGAACCTTCAATAGCAATAGGACTTCTTCTTCCTGAAGCATCTGGTTCTCCAAGTTCCATCTTAACACACTTCATTCCCTTAACCCATCCTTTTTCATCTTCAAGGATTTCTGTTGGGTTTGTTAATACATCAAAGATTACTCCTTCTTCTTTAGCGTGATGTACTTCTTCTGCTCTTGCTGGAAGTTCTTCTTCACCTCTTCTGTAAACTATGTGAACTTCCGCACCTAATCTTAAAGCAGTTCTTGCTGCATCCATTGCAACATTTCCTCCACCAACTACAGCAACCTTCTTTCCTGCTTTAATTGGTGTATCATAATCTTCTTTAAATGCTTTCATTAAGTTATTTCTTGTTAAGAATTCATTAGCTGAGAATACTCCATTTGCATCTTCACCCTTTATTCCCATAAATCTTGGAAGACCTGCACCTGAACCTATAAATACAGCCTCAAATCCTTCTTCATCAAATAATTCATCTATTGTAACTGTTCTTCCTATGATAACATTTGTTTCAATCTTTACTCCAAGCTTCTTAAGGTTTTCTACTTCACTCTTAACAACCTTTTCTTTTGGAAGTCTAAATTCTGGAATACCATAAACTAATACTCCACCTGCTTCATGTAATGCTTCAAATATTGTTACATCATAGCCAAGCTTTGCTAAATCTCCTGCACATGCAATTCCAGCAGGACCACTTCCTATTACTGCAACCTTTTTACCATTCTTAGGAGCAGTTTGAGATAAATCTACATTATGTTCTCTTGACCAATCTGCTACAAATCTTTCAAGCTTACCAATTGCAATAGCTTCTCCCTTTATTCCTAAAACACATTGTCCTTCACATTGCTTTTCTTGTGGACAAACTCTACCACAAACAGCTGGAAGTGCAGATGCTTCTGCTATAATCTTTGCTGCTTCTGCAAAGTTTTTATTTTTAACTTGTTCTATAAATCTTGGAATTGGCACACTTACAGGACATTTACCCATACATCTTGGGTTCTTACAATTTAAACATCTTGAAGCTTCCTTTACTGCCTCTTCTTCATTGTATCCTAAACATACTTCTTCAAAATTAGTTGCTCTTACCTTTGGTTCTTGTTCTCTTACAGGAACTCTTTTCATTCTATCTGCTTCCATCTTATTTGTCACCTCCACAATGTCCACATCCACCGTGATGTGTATCTCCTTCTTCTGCTTTAAGCTTAGCTCTTCCTTCTTCTGTTTTATACATTGCTTGTCTTCTCATAGCTTGGTCAAAATCTATTAAATGTCCATCAAATTCTGGTCCATCAACACATGCAAATTTAACTTTACCACCTACAGTAACTCTACATGCACCACACATACCAGTTCCATCTACCATGATTGGATTCATACTTACTATTGTCTTTATATTTAACTCTTTAGTTAAAAGACATACAAATTTCATCATTATCATAGGTCCTATAGCTATTACTAAATCATAGTGTTTTCCTTCTTTTTCAACTAAGTCCTTTAGTTTGTCTGTAACTAATCCCTTATAACCTGATGAACCATCATCTGTTGCTAAATAATAGTCTCCAGCAACTTCCTTCATTTCGTCTTGAAGGATTGCAATATTAGTGCTTCTTGCACCAACTATAACATCTGCACTTATTCCTTGATTCTTTAACCATTTAACTTGAGGATAAACTGGAGCTGTTCCAACTCCTCCTGCTATAAATAATATTTTCTTTTTCTTTAATTCTTCTAAATCTTCATCAACCATTTCTGATGGTCTTCCAAGAGGTCCAACAAAATCTCTGAAGTAATCTCCTTCTTCGTATTTTGCCATTCTTTCAGTTGATGCTCCTATTGTTTGGAATACAATTGTAACTGTTCCTTTTTCAACATCATAATCGCAAATTGTTAATGGAATTCTTTCTCCGATGTCATCCATCTTAACAATTATAAATTGACCAGGCTTAGCTGACTTAGCTACTCTTGGTGCTTCTATATCCATAAGATATATGTTTTCATTTAATTGTCTTTTTTTTACAATCTTATACATAACTTGCCCCCTAAGTATTTTTATGCTGCTTATTGCTAACTTAATTTATGTACAGCTTCTATCATTCAGTTACTATTTTACAATAAATTTATATAAAATCAAATTAAAATTATTGATTTTATATGATTTTATTGATTTTTGGATTAAATTACATAAATTTGAAAGCATTTCTTAATAAAAATATGATAATTTATAGCAAAAGAACTCGGTCTAAAAACCGAGTTCTTAACAAAAATAAGAAATATTATTTAGAATAGTCGTAGAATCCTTTTCCTGACTTTCTTCCTAGCCATCCAGCTCTAACATACTTTCTTAATAATGTACAACATCTGTACTTGCTATCTCCAGTTTCATTGTATAAAACATCCATTATAGCAACAACTATATCTAATCCTACTAAATCTCCTAAAGCTAAAGGTCCCATTGGGTGGTTAGCTCCAAGCTTCATAGCAGCATCTATATCTTCTACTGTTGCAACACCTTCTTGAAGTATGCAAGCTGCTTCATTTATCATAGGAATTAATATTCTGTTAACAACAAATCCTGGTGCTTCAGAAACTTCTACTGAAGTCTTTCCAATAGCTTCAGACATTTCCTTAACAGCATCAAAAGTTTCTTGAGAAGTTTCAGCTCCTCTTATAACTTCAACTAGCTTCATAACTGGAGCTGGGTTAAAAAAGTGCATTCCTATAACCTTATCTGCTCTCTTTGTAGCTGATGCAACTTCTGTTATTGATAAAGAAGATGTGTTTGATGCTAATATAGTTTCTGGCTTACAGATAGAATCTAATTCAGCAAATATTTCCTTCTTAATCATCATGTTTTCTACTGCAGCTTCTACAACTAAATCACAATCAGCAGCTAAGTTCATGTCAGTTGTTCCTGAAATTCTAGAAAGTATAGCTTCCTTATCTTCTTCAGTCATCTTTCCCTTAGCAACTTGCTTTTCAAGTCCCTTAGTGATTCCTGCAATACCTCTTGCAACAAATTCATCTTTTATATCTCTAACAATAACTTCAAAACCTTTTTGTGCGAATGCTTGAACGATACCAGCACCCATTGTTCCTGCACCAAGTACAAATACTTTTTTCATTACAATTCCTCCTAAAAAATAATTATATTTTAACGAAATATTTAAATAACATGCATAAGTTATATCTTATGCATGTTAAGTTTTTTTATATTATTCAGCTTCTTTTATAGCCTTAGCTTGAGCTATTAATTCAGGTAATACCTTCTTAACATCTCCAACTATTCCATAATCAGCAACGCTCATTATTGGAGCAGTTTCGTCCTTGTTTATAGCTATTATAACTTCTGAATCTTGCATACCAGCTACGTGTTGGATAGCTCCTGAAATACCACATGCTATATATATAGTTGGCTTAACAGTCTTACCAGTTTGACCTACTTGGTAAGCATTTTCTATCCATCCCTTTTCAACTGCTGCTCTAGAACCAGCAACAACTCCACCTAAAACGTCAGCTAATTCTTGAAGCATTGCAAAGTTTTCCTTAGAACCTACTCCTCTACCACCAGCTACTATTATCTTAGCTTCTGATATATCAATTATATCCTTAGCAGTCTTAACAGTTTCTATAACCTTTGTTCTAACATCGCTATCTGCTAAATTAACATTAACTTTTTCTATCTTACAGTTGCTAGCATCTGTAGTTACAGCTTCAAATACTCCAGGTCTTACTGTAGCCATTTGAGGTCTGTGTTCTGGACATGCTATTGTAGCCATTAAGTTACCACCAAATGCTGGTCTTGTAGCTAAAAGGTCTCCATTTTCAACTTCAACATCAATTGAAGTACAGTCAGCAGTTAATCCTGTAGATAATCTAGCTGCTATTCTAGGACCTAAATCTCTTCCTATGAAAGTAGCTCCTACAAATAATATTCCTGGCTTTCTTTCTGTTGCTAAATCACAAATAACCTTTGTGTAAGCATCAGTTGTGTAATGTTCTAAGTTCTTGTCTTCTGCAACTAATACTTCATCAGCACCATGTGCAGCTAACTTTTCTGCTAAGTTAGAAACATTGTTTCCTAATAATAAAGCTGTAAGCTTTACTCCTAATTTATCAGCAACTCTTCTACCTTCTCCAAGTAATTCTAGAGATACTTTTTGTAATTCGCCTTCTCTTTGTTCAGCAAAGACCCAAACGCCCTTGTAATCTGCTATGTTCATATTCAATTAACCTCCTATTATATTAGATGTAGTGTTTTTCCTTTAATTTTCCTAAAACGTAAGCTGCTGATGCTTTAGCATCTTCCTTAACTAATTCTCCAGCACCCTTAACTTCTTTAGTCATTGATTTCTTAACCTTTGTTGGTGAACCCTTTAATCCTAATTCACTTGGGTCTACATCTATATCAGCTGCAGTCATAATCTTTATTTGATCATCATTAGTTGCAAATATGTTAGCAACGTTCATGTATCTTGGTTCATTTAATTCTTCAATTGCAGTTAATAGACATGGTGTCTTAACTTCAACTACTTGATATCCATCTTCTAAAGCTCTCTTTACAGTTAACTTATCTCCATCAACTTCAACATTTTGAACATAAGTTACTTGAGGAATTCCTAAATGTTCAGCTATTTCTGGTCCAACTTGTGCAGTATCTCCATCGATAGCTTGTCTTCCTGCAAATATTAAATCATAATCAAATTTCTTTATAAGACCTGCTAATGCCTTTGAAGTAGCTAAAGTATCAGCTCCTCCAAGTACTCTATCAGTTAAAAGTACAGCTTCATCTGCACCCATACATAAAGCTTCTCTTAAAGCTGCCTTTGCAGTTGGGATACCCATGCTTACTACTGTAACCTTTCCTCCAACTTTTTCTCTTAATTGAAGTGCTCCCTCTAAAGCATGTTTATCTTCTGGGTTTATTATAGCTGGAACTCCATCTCTTATTAATGTTCCAGTCTTTGGATCTATTTTAACAGCTGTAGTATCTGGAACTTGCTTTAAACAAACTACTATATTCATTATTTAGTGCCTCCTATTTTAAAATGTTTCCTGAGATAACCATCTTTTGAACTTCTGAAGTACCTTCATAAATTTCTGTTATCTTAGCATCTCTCATCATTCTTTCCATTGGATATTCCTTAGTGTATCCATATCCACCAAAGATTTGAACTGCCTTAGTTGTTACTTCCATAGCAGTTTCTGCTGCAAATAATTTTGCTCTAGCAGCATCTATAGTGTAAGGTTTTCCAAGTTGCTTATTCATAGCTGCTTTGTATACTAAATGCTTAGCTGCTTGAATCTTAACATCCATTTCAGCAATGTACCATTGTAATCCTTGGAATGCTGCAAGTGGTCTCTTAAATTGTTTTCTTTCCTTCATGTATGCAACACATTCTTCAAATGCACCTTCTGCAATACCTAAAGCTTGAGCTGCTATACCAATTCTTCCTCCATCAAGAGTCTTCATTGCTATACCAAATCCCTTACCTGGTTTTCCAATTAAGTTTTCAGCAGGTACTATACAATCTTCCATTATTAATTCAGTAGTAGAAGATGCTCTTATACCCATCTTGTTTTCTAAGTTTCCTATTGAGAATCCTGGGAAATCTTTTTCTACGATAAATGCAGATATTCCTCTTGTTCCTTGGCTCTTATCTGTCATAGCAAATATTATGAAAGTTTCAGCAACTCCACCATTTGTTATGAATATCTTTGAACCATTTAATACATAATGGCTTCCATCTTCGCTTAATACTGCAGTTGTTTGTTGTCCAGCAGCATCAGTACCAGCACCTGGTTCAGTTAAACCAAAAGCACCTATCTTCTTACCTGAACATAAGTCTGGTAAATACTTAGCCTTTTGTTCTGGAGTACCATTTTCATTTATTACTGAAGCACAAAGTGAAGTGTGAGCAGAAAGTATAACTCCTGTAGTAGCACATACCTTTGATAATTCTTCAACAGCGATTATGTAAGATAAAACATCACCGCCTGCTCCTCCTACTTCCTTAGAAAATGGAATACCCATCATTCCAAGCTTAGCCATTTTTTTCACGTTTTCCATTGGAAATTCTTCAGTTTCATCGATTTCTGCAGCTATTGGCTTTACTTCATTAACTGCGAATTCTCTAACCATTTGTTGTACTAATTCTTGTTCTCTAGTTAATTCAAAATTCATTTAATTAACCCTCCTTAAAATATATCATCTAAAAACAATTATTTGTTTTGGAAGTTCTTTTCTTTTCTTCTTTCTAAGAAAGCAGACATTCCTTCTTTTTGGTCAGCACTTGCAAAGCACTTACCGAAGTCTTCTGCTTCTATAGCAACTGCTTTATCTATATCAACTTGCATACCTCTATTAATTGCATCTTTACATAGTCTTACTGCAATTGGAGCATTAGCCATAATCTTATTAGCCATAGCTTTAGCTTCATCCATTAAAGATTCTAAAGGTACTACCTTGTTAACTAATCCTATTCTATATGCTTCATCAGCTTTTATGTTTTGAGCAGTATATATTATTTCTTTAGCCTTACCTAAACCAACTATTCTAGCTAATCTTTGAGTTCCACCAAATCCTGGTGTAATTCCTAGACCAACTTCTGGTTGACCAAATACAGCTTTTTCAGATGCTATTCTTATGTCACATGCCATAGAGATTTCACATCCACCACCAAGTGCAAATCCTTGTATAGCAGCTATAACTGGCTTGTTTAAGTCTTCAAGTCTTCTAAATACCTTGTTTCCAAGAGCACCAAAAGCTTGTCCTTCTTCTTGATTTAAGTCCTTCATTTCTGCTATATCAGCTCCAGCAACAAATGATTTTTCACCTGCTCCTGTTAAGATAACTGCATAAATGTTGTTGTCATTTTCTAAGTCTTCAATAACTGTGTCAAGGTCTTTTAAAGTTTCTGAATTTAAAGCGTTTAAAGCCTTTGGTCTATTGATTGTAACAATAGCTAAGTGACCTTCTTTTTCAAGAAGTACGTTCTTTAATTCCATGTTCCTTTGTCCTCCTAATTTTTATACTTATTTTTTATGCAAAAATCTATTAAAATTCAAAAGTAATGAATATATAGATTATTGTAAATTATTTTCTTGTTTTTTTAACTTATTTTTTATATATTCTTAATTTTGTTAATATTATAACAAACTAAGCAAAAAAATAATTGAAGCCTTTTAGCTTCATGTATCATTATAATGCTTTATCTTAGTTTTTGCAATATATAAAGCATGATTTATTAAAATTACTCTCTTGTGTGTAACAAATAAATAAGTGTTGATAAACTTTCACTTAAATGTACATTTTCCACCTTTACATCATCAGGAACAATTAAATCAACAGGAGCAAAATTCCATATACCTTTAATTCCACCTGATACAAGTTCATCACATACTCTTTGAGCATTCATTTTGGGAACACAAATAATTCCAATAGCTATATCATTATTTTTTAAATATTCTTTCAAATCACTTTCTGCATTAACTTCAATTTTCCTAATCTTTGTTCCTATAATCTTAGGATTTACATCAAATATTGCTATAAGCTCTATTCCAAGCCTTTCAAATGTTGCATAATTGGCAATGGCTTGCCCAATGTTTCCTGCTCCAACCATTATAGTTTTATAATTTTGGTCAAGACCTAGTATAGATACTATTTGATTATACAGCTCCCTTACATTATATCCATAGCCTTGTTGTCCAAAATCTCCAAAGCAGTTTAAATCTTGCCTAATTTGTGATGCAGTAAATCCTATTTTTTCTCCTAATTCTTTAGAAGATATTCTATCCACATCATTTTTCATTAATTCTTTAAGATATCTATGATATTTAGGTAATCTTTTTATAACAGCCATAGAAATATTTTTTTTCTTTTCCATACTGTATCTCCCTTTCTTTAATAAAAATCTATTTTATTATTTTACCACAAAAGTTTAATTATAATCTATTCTTAATTATATAAATTTATCTTATATTTTATATGAAATTTTATTGATAACCTTTCATTTTGTTAGAAAGTTTTAATTATTATTTTGCGTTGACTTGGAGCTAGCAGGGCGGAAAAAGCAAAATAATAATTAAAACTTTTTATAAAACAAAAATATATGGAAAAATAGTATCTTAGGGTATATAATGTATACATTAATATTTTTTAATGAAGGGGGATTTATATATGATTAAGATTATAATGAATAGTGGTAAGGAATACCAAATCCACGATGCGGATTTAAATTCTGTTCTTTTTACTGATGAAAAATTATCTAATGGAGAAATAGTAAAGGTTTTAAGAGATGAAATAATTAGAATTCCAAAAACTAATGTCCTTATAAGACCAACTTGCATCTCTTCATTAGAAGAAATTCCTAACTCATAAGTACAATAAAAAGAATGATTTTTGTTAGAGCAAAAAAAGAATTGTCTTATCTTAAACTATTTTATATAAGACAATTCTTTTTTATATTATTTTAAGCTTTAAGTGCTCTCATTGAATTTAATACTGCAAGTAATGTTACTCCTACATCTGCAAAAACGCCTTCCCATATATTAGCCATTCCTAAAGCTCCTAAGACTAAAACACCTACTTTTATAATTAATGAGAATATTATATTTTGCCAAAGTATTTTATTAGTCTTTTTTGCTATATTTATTGCATCTGACAATGAAGACACATCATCTTTCATAAGAACTATATCTGATACTTCAATAGCAGCATCTGAACCAATTCCTCCCATAGCAACTCCAATATCTGCTCTTGCTAAAACTGGTGCATCATTTATTCCATCTCCCACAAAGACTAATTTTCCTTTAGGGGATTTTTCTTTTAAAAGTTCCTCTAATTTCTCAACTTTTCCTGCTGGTAATAATTCTGAATAAACATTATCCACACCAACACTTGCTCCCACAGAATCTGCTACTTTTTTATTATCTCCTGTTAACATTACAGTTTTCTTAATTCCTAATTTTTTTAATTGTTTTATAGCATTCTTTGAAGTTTCTTTTATTTCATCTGCAATTAATATATATCCTTTATATTTTCCATCTATAGCAACATTTACAATAGTTCCAGCTTCATCTTTCACAATACAACTTATACCATATTGTTTCATTAACTTATAATTTCCTAGTAAAACTTTTTCCCCTTTAATTGTTGCCTTAATTCCATTTCCAGATATCTCTTCATAATCTTTTATTAAATTTTTATCTATTGATTTAGAGTATGCTTTTACTATTGACTGTCCTATTGGATGATTTGAAAAGCTTTCTCCAAGTGCTGCAACTTCTAATAATTCCTCTTTGCTTATTCCTATTGCATTAATTTTTACAACATTAAATACTCCCTTTGTTAGTGTTCCTGTTTTATCAAACACTACTATTTCTGTATCTTTTATTGCTTCTAGATAATTTCCACCCTTTACAAGTATTCCTTTTGAAGATGCTGCACCTATTCCTGCAAATAATCCTAAAGGAACTGATATTACTAATGCACAAGGACAAGAAACAACTAAAAATATTAATGCTCTATAAAGCCAATCTGAAAAATTTGCATCACTAATAACAAGTGGTGGTATTATAGCCAACATTAAAGCTAAAATTACAACAATTGGTGTATAATACTTTGAAAACTTTGTTATAAACTTCTCTGTTGGTGCTTTTTTACTTCCTGCATTCTCTACAAGGTCTAATATTCTTGAAACTGTAGATTCACCATATTCTTTTGTTACTTTTACCTTTAATACTCCATTAAGATTTATTGCACCTGATAATATTTCTTCATCTTTATGAATATCCCTTGGTACTGATTCACCTGTTAAAGCTGAAGTATCTAATGAACTTTCTCCTTCTAAAACAACTCCATCTAAAGGAACTCTTTCACCAGGTTTAATTAAAATAATATCATTTATATTAACATCCTCTGGAGATACTTTTTCTTCCTTATTGTCAACTAATTTATTAGCATAATCTGCCCTTATATTCATAAGAGATGATATTGACTTTCTTGATTTATTAACTGCATAATCTTGAAATATTTCACCTATCTTATAAAATACCATTACTGCTACTGCTTCTTTGTATTCTCCTATGGCAAAAGCTCCTATAGTTGCTAATGTCATAAGAAAATTTTCATCAAAAAGTTCTCCATGAACTATATTTTTAATTGCACTTAAAACTACCTCTACACCAATTAGAATATAAGCTACTCCAAATAATATAATTCCATAAATATCACTACTTCCCATTGCTATAGCAACCACATATATTATTAATCCAACAATAAAGGGAACTTTTTCTAATAAATTATTTTCCTTATCACTTTTCATATGGTCATGACTATGACTACTATTTGCATGATTATGATGGTGTTCCTTTTTGCAATTACATTTTTCCATATTATCATGTTGATGTTCTTTACAATGACACCCTTCTCCATGATGGTGTTCATGATGATTATCTTCTCCACAATGACACTCTTTTCCATGATGATGGTGGGATTCTTTGCAATGACATTCTTCAGCCTCATGGTGATTATGTTCATGATTTTCATTATGCTTTTTTCTATGTCCTGTATACTTTTCAACAACTACATCTGGCTCTAATGCTTTTACTATTTTTTTAACTTCTTCTGTAACCTTCTCTTCATCATCTTCATTTTTTAATTCTATTGTTAAAGTTCCTACAGAAAAATTTAAAACAGCTTCTTGAACTTCTTTTAAAGAATCTACTTTTTTCTCTATTTTATTACCACAATTAGCACAATTTAGTCCATTAAGATATAACTTATATTCTTTCATCTATACCCCTTCTTTCTTATTCTGTAACATGCTTTAATCCTTCATCAAAAACATGTTTAATATGTTCATCATCTAATGAATAATAAATAACTTTTCCTTCTCTTCTATACTTAACAAGCCTTGCAGCTTTTAGTGTTTTTAATTGATGTGAAATAGCAGATTGACTTACTTTAAGTAATGCTGATAAATCACATACACACATCTCTGATTCAAAAAGAGCACAAATAATTTTTATTCTAGTTGAATCCCCAAATACTTTAAAAAACTCTGCTAAATCATAAAGAACTTCTTCTTTTGGAAGACTTTTTTTTACTCTTTCAACTACATCACTATGAATAACATTACAATTACATTTTTCTATTATATTTTCATCATTCATTTTCGTTCCTCCTATACATATGAGCATTTGTTCATTTGTTAATTTAATTATATTCTTTTATTATTTTTTTGTCAATAATGATTTTCATTGTATTTATT